>CAZCPP010000128.1:0-10314 GCA_964500655.1 uncultured Anaerolineaceae bacterium
ACCAGTATGGTGACCCGTCTACCCGACTATGTCAACCTATTGTGCACACTCCTCAATTAACTATTATTTGAATTCGTTTGTGGTGAAAAAGAGATTTCCAAGTGGCATAAAGGCAAATTTGTATACACTTCTTGAACGTTGCTCCTGTTTACCGTATACTAGATTCAGAAGGGAGCAGTTATGATCACAGACACTCATCCAACTCTTCCTGATTTTGAATATGTTCGACCGGAAACATCAGCCGAAACCAGCGAATTTCTAAACCGCTATCCTGATGACGCGCGTCCGTTCCTTGGAGGAACGGACGTTTTTGTTCGTATGAGAGATGGATTTTTGACGCCGAAATACCTGGTCGATATAAAAGCCTTGGATGGCATGAAAGAATTGCGCTTTGATTCGCGAACAGGTTTGTTCTTGGGGGCTGCTGTCAACATGAACCAGGTCATTGCATTGAAGGATGTGCAGGCTAATTACCCCTTGCTCGCAGAAGCCTGTCGTTCCGTCGCCAGCTATCAGTTGCGTACACGCGCTACGATCGTAGGTAACATTTGCAATGCCTCCCCTGCCGGGGATACGATTGGCGCTTGCTTGGTTCTAGATGGGGTATTGCACGTCCATGGCACAAAAGGCTTGCGCAAAGAGCCTCTAGTCAATTTCTTCCTCGCACCCGGCAAAACCACTTTGCAACCTGGGGATTTTGTGACCGGTATCCATTTTCCCCTACCACCCAAAGGGAATTCGGGAGTGTATATCAAGCTCGGACGGAATAAATTGAGTGACCTGTCGATTGTCGGTGTGACTGCCTATGGCTACCCAAATACAAGTTTCGAGTCGAGGTTCCGTTACCGCCTGGCTCTCGCCTCGGTCGCGCCGGTACCGCTACTGGTGTCGCAAATCGAAGAAATCCTGGGCACAAACCCAATCAATCCCGATACGATCCAGGAAGCCGCCCGACTGGCTGCCAAATCCTGCTCGCCAATCGACGACGTACGCGGCAGCGCCCGATACCGCCAGCAAATGGTAAAAAATTTGTCTGCAAAAGCACTTACCCATGTATGGGAAAATTTGAGCCAGTAGGTTTACTGGAGGAATTTATGACCTTCCACGAAATTAATCTCACGATCAACGGTGTCCCCGAAAAAGTTGTGGTTGCATCCAATCTAACTCTAATGCGCATGCTTCGTGAAAGCTTAGCACTAACTGGCACGAAGAACGGTTGCTCGGCCGGCGAATGTGGGGCCTGCACAGTTCTGATGGATGGCGAACCGGTTAATAGCTGCATGGTGCTGGCCGCCGAGTGCGATGGCGCAAATATCATCACAGTCGAAGGCCTGGCTGGAGACGATCAGCTCGACCCGCTCCAGGAAGCCATTATCCAGGAGGGTGGAGTTCAGTGCGGATTTTGTACCCCAGGAATCCTAGTATCGGCACGCGGTTTGCTTGATCGCAATTCGAATCCCAGCGAAGATGAGATTCGAGAAGCACTGGTTGGGAATCTGTGTCGCTGCACTGGTTACGTACGGATTGTCGAGAGCGTGCACAAATCCGCCAAAATGAATACTGGCAAGTCTTAACTTTCATCCTTTTCCTAATTTTAATTACACTTACATCTCACCTCCCCAAGGAGGCAACTCATGGCCAAAACAGATACCAGTTCAATTCCCAGCCCGATCGGCGAGAACAAACCTCGCCTTGATGCTCGGGAAAAAGTGATTGGTGCGGCTGAATTTGCGGACGATATCCAATTCGGGAACAAATTGTTGCACGCCCGTATCAAGCGCAGCCCTCATCCCCACGCTCTAATAAAGAAAATCGATGTATCCAAAGCTCGTGCACTACCCGGTGTAAAGGCCGTCGTCACAGGCGAGGATTTTCCCGGTTATATCGGCCTATACCTCCAAGATCGTTTCATTTTCTGCCGAAACCGGGTACGCTATGTCGGTGATCCAGTCGCCGGGGTTGCGGCAGTCGACGAAGAGACGGCCGAAAAAGCTGTCAGATTGATAAAAGTCGAATATGAACTTTTAGAGCCTGTCCTTGACCCCGAATTTGGTACCAACAAGAAAGCTCCCTTGATTCATCCAGGACTCGGTGACTATGTGGTCGCAAACTTCATTTTCCCCCAACCGGGGACGAATATCTCCAACCATTTCAAGATCCGTAAAGGAGATGTCGGCAAGGCCTGGAAGAAGTGTAAGGTTGTGGTCGAACGCAAGTATCTCATTCCCCACATTCAACATGTGCCCATCGAACCACATGTCGCCATTGCCAAGGTCGATGTTTCAGGAGAGGTGACTCTCTGGGGAAGCTCCCAATCGCCCTTTGCTCAACGCAATCTGATAGCTCAATCAATGGGCATTTCCCAGAGTCAGATGAGAGTGATCGCTCCGTACGTTGGAGGGGGCTTTGGCAGTAAAGCAGGCGTCAGTATGGAAGCCCTTGCAGTTGCCATTGCCACCAAGGTTCATGGCTACCCCGTGAAATTGTTGTTGACGCGAGAAGAGGAATTTCACACTGCTTTCGTACGCCAGGGATTGATCGCGTATTTCAAAATGGGCTGTGACGAAAATGGGCGCTTGTTGGCAATGGAGAACACATTTTATTGGGATGGTGGCGCCTATACGGAATACGGCGTGAATATCACGCGTGCATCAGGCTACAGCAGCAGCGGGCCTTATGAAGTTCCCAATATCAAAACGGACAGTTACTGCGTCTACACCAATCACCCGGTTGGGGGTCCGATGCGTGGCTTCGGGATGCCCGAAATGCATGCTGGTTTAGAACAGTGTGTTGATGAATTAGCCCATCAAATTGAGATGGATGCCGTCGAATTCCGAAAAATCAACTGCCTGAAAACGGGTAGCATCTTGGTGACTGGCAGTCAGATGCACCCAACCGGTTTACCTGAATGCATTGTAAAAACTGCCGAGGCGATTGGATGGGGAGAGAAAGCTCCACCAAGTGCTCCCAACAAACGCCGTGGCAAAGGGCTTGCACTGATGTGGAAGGCTCCTGCTATGCCACCCAATGCTGGCTCGAGCGCTTGGGTGGAATTGGTCGAAGACGGAACAGTAAATGTAGGTGTCGGTGGGCAAGAAATCGGCCAAGGTGTCTTTACCGTCGCTGCCCAAATGGCTGCTGCAGCCCTGGGCGTACCTTATGAATCCGTGCGGATCGCCTCCCCGGTAGATACAAGGTACAGTCCCTACGAATGGCAGACGGTTGCCAGTCGGCTGACCTGGAGCATGGGAAATGCGATTGTCAACGCTGCCAAGGATGCACGCACCCAAATTTTGGATATCGTGGCAGAAGCATGGGATGAGAATCCCGAGGATTTGGATATCGTCGACAGTGTCGTAATTTCCTTCAAATCTGAGAAAGAGATTCCACTGAAGAACCTGGTTGTTTATGGTCTACCCAAACCCGGCGATCAGGGTTGGATGGGAGGTCCGATCATCGGACGTGGAAATTTTATGCCTACCTATGTGACTGGCTTGGATCCCGAAACCGGTCAGGGCGAACGTGCCGTCGTGCACTACACCACTGGGGCCCAGGCGGTCGAATTGGAAGTGGATCTCGACACCGGACAGATTGAAATCATCAAAGGTGTCTCTACCTTCGATGTTGGCAAAGCGATTAATCCAGAAATGGTGAAGGCGCAGATGGAAGGAGGTTTTGTCCAGGGAATGAGTTCGGCGCTGTTCGAGAGTTTGCAATTAAAGGATGGGGTTCTCATGAATCCCAGCTTTGTAGATTATCGCATCGCCACCTCCACCGATATTCCTCGCGATATGCAAGCTTATATTGTAGAAGTCGCACAGGATGATGGTCCTTGGGGGGCACGTGGTATTGGCGAGCATTCGATGGTACCCACCATTCCTGCCATTGCCAACGCGATTTACGATGCTCTTGGTATTCGCTTTGAAGGTCCGCCTTTTACCGCTGAGAAGATCTATCTAGGCATGCTGGATGCTGGGATGGTGAAGTAATCAATGTCAATTCATGTAGCCATCAAGCCCAGTGAGTATCATGATTCAGTCAGCTTGATGCTGGTGGCTCGCGAACTTTCCGAAACTGAAGGGGTACAGGACGCCGCCGTGGTCATGGCTACCGAGGCAAATAAATCCATTCTCGCTGATGCTGGACTTCTAACCCCTGATGCCAAAGGAGCAACTCCAAATGACCTGCTCATTGCAATCAAAGCTGAGAATGATTCTCTAGCAAATACCGCCATACAAAAAGCCGAAGGTTTATTGAAAAAGAAAGCACATACTAGTCAGGAGGGTAAATTTCGACCAAAAACCATCCGGAGTGCACTATCCCAACATCCGGAGACGAATATGGCTGTCATATCGGTAGCCGGGCGTTATGCCGTGGATGAGGCCTGGGATACGCTTTACAATGGCCTGCACGTGCTGCTTTTCAGCGACAATGTTTCCCTTCAAGATGAGATTGCCTTAAAAACCTATGCCCGGGATCACGGGCTGTTGCTAATGGGCCCCGGAGCTGGGACGGCAATCATTAACCATGTCGCCCTCGGTTTTGCCAACGCCCTGCCTGCAGGACCGGTAGGTATTGTTTCCGCCGCCGGCACCGGATTGCAAGAAGTCAGCAGCCTGCTTGCGCAGCGCGGTATCGGAATCAGCCAGGGTATCGGTACTGGCGGTCGCGACTTGAAGCAAGAGGTCGGAGGGATCATGATGCTGGAGGCCCTGAAGGCGCTTCAAGACGATCCAGACACATCTGTGCTGGTTTTGATCAGCAAACCTCCGGCAGCGCAGGTTGTGCAAACCGTCCTAAAACAGGTCTCTGCTAGTAAAAAGCCGACCGTGGTTTGTTTCCTGGGTGGAGAGTTTGATGCGCTAGAAAAAATCTCGAACGTAATTCCTGCCCACACGTTATATCAATGCAGCCTACAAACGGCTAAGTTGGTACAGCCTGACATCGGGGACACCTCCGCCTTGCTGGAGGAGGAAAATGCCGAGTTGTCCAAGCAAGCCAGCCAACTTAAAGGCCAGCTGAATGCAAATCAAAAATATCTTCGCGGCTTGTTCTCAGGCGGCACCCTTTGCTATGAAGCACAAGTAATTTGGAAGGACATGTTTGAAGCTCCCGTGTTCAGTAACGCCCCGCTGCCAGGCGAACCCGCATTGGCCGATGCCACCAAGAGCCTGGTCCATACCGCCGTAGACCTAGGCGAAGAGGAATTCACCGTCGGACGCCCGCATCCCATGATCGATAACGATCTACGCATCCGTCGGATACAACAGGAAGCACAGGATCCGGAAGTAGCTGTGATCTTGTTAGATATCGTGCTCGGCTACGGTGCGCATCCCGACCCGGCCTCAGAGTTGGGTCCAGCGATACGAGAAGCGCAGGCAAATGCAAACGCAGGTGGACGTGATCTAGTTGTGATCGCTTCCGTGACAGGCACACCAGACGATCCACAGGGTCTGGACCATACAATTTCGATGTTGGAACAAACCGGAGCGATCATTTGCAAGAGCAACTATGCTGCCGCAGTACTGACTGGTATGATCGTCACCAATTAACAGGGAAAACTTCCATGGGCAAACTTATAGATTTATTTGGCAAAAATTTGGCCGTTCTAAACATCGGGTTAGCCGGGATGGCCCAATCAGTCAGCGATCAAGGGGTAAAAGTGGTCGACGTGGACTGGAGTCCACCGAAAGATGGGGTACCGCGCCTGCGACGGACAAAATCCGGAATCGACATTGAAGAGGCCAACCAGGAAGTCATCAGCCGCATCAATCGTGGAGGGGCTGTGCTAGCTGGCATGGGGATTGCCAAAGATGTGATTCCTGGCATGCACGCCAATATGATCCTGCATGCCGGTCCCCCAATCGAGTGGAAGCGAATGTGCGGACCAACCCGCGGAGCGATCATGGGTGCGCTAATTTATGAAGGATTGGCCAAAGGTGAAGAGGAAGCCGGTAAGCTGGCTGAATCCGGGGAGATCGAATTTTCACCTTGTCACCACCACCACACCGTTGGCCCAATGGCCGGCGTCGTCTCTCCCAGTATGCCGGTCTTCATCCTTGAAAACAAGACTTTCGGGAATCACGCCTACTGCACTCAGAACGAAGGACTCGGCAAGGTCTTGAGGTATGGTGGGATGGGGCCGGAAGTGTACGAACGCTTGAAGTGGATGGGGGCTACCCTTTACCCAGCCCTCGATCGTGCGCTACAAGCCCTTCCCGACGGGATCGATATCAAGACCCTGATCGCTCAGGCTTTGCATATGGGCGACGAGTGTCATAACCGCAACCGAGCCGCTACCTCGCTTTTCCTACGGGCGATAGGACCTGCCCTGGCCCGTACCAGTAAGGATAACGAAGCCCTGGCTAAGGTGATTGAGTTTATCGACCGCAATGACCACTTTTTCCTGAACTTGAGCATGCCGGCCGGTAAAGTGTTACTAGAGCCGTCCGAGGGGGTGCCGGGGAGTACCATCGTCACCGTGATGGCCCGAAACGGGACGGACTTCGGCCTGCGGGTAGCTTCCATGGCCGAGCGTTGGTTCACTGCTCCCGCCGGGCAGGTGGAGGGACTGTATTTTCCTCAATACACTGAAGAGGATGCAAACCCGGATATTGGCGATAGCACGGTTACTGAAACTGCTGGATATGGTGGTGTGGCCATGGCTGCTGCACCTGCTATTACCCAATTTGTTGGTGGCACTCCGCAATTAGCGCTTCAAACCACCCTCGAAATGTATGAAATCACCTTCGGTGAACATGAAAACCTGACCATTCCAGCCCTTAATTTTCGCGGCACTCCGCTTGGAATTGACGTACGCAAAGTAATGGAAACCGGCATCCTGCCGCAAATTAACACCGGCATCGCTCACAAGGATCCGGGCGTAGGCATGGTCGGGGCGGGCATTCTGCGCGCCCCGGAAAAGTGCTTCCAAGACGCGTTCGATGCGTTACAAAATGTTTAATCCAACAATCCTCACGATTTCAACCATTAAAGGAGTCAACCCATGAAATTCATTGATCTGACGATCCCTTTGGGTGTCGCCACTCCCCCCTGGCCCACCTACGAACCGCTGCAATTGAAATATTTCAAACGACTGGCGCCCAACGGTGCCAACGGACAGGTGCTAACCCACTCCAACCATCTCGGCACGCACCTGGATGGAGAGATCCACTTTCACACCCCGGGAAAGGACATCGCCTCCCTGGACATGGATTTCCTAGTCAATGAGGCTGCCATCGTCGACCTGAGCGACGTCTGTGGCGATTACGACGTATACACCAGCAAAATGGTCGAAGAGCGAGTCGAAGTGCATGAGGGAGACATCCTCGTTATCCACACCGGCTACCACCATTTCGGCTGGGATATGCCCACCGCCAATGAAGTCCGCTATATGGTCATGCATCCGGGTCCGGACCGTGAATTTGCCGTCTGGGCCAAGGAGAAGCAACTACGCTGGATTGGGGTGGACTGTGGTAGCGCGGATCACCCAATGAACACCATCATCCGCGACTGGATGCCGCGTCAGGCACGCCAGGCGGAACAGGTCTTCAAGAAAAAATATGGAAAACCCTTAGCCGATTTCTTTGACGACACCAAATACCAACTCATGCACCTTGAGATGTTTCCATTCGGTATCATCCACGCTGAGTGCCTGGGTGGCGAAATCGACCTGCTGGTGAACCAGCGTGTAACAATTGGCTTTTTCCCTTGGCGATTCGTTGACGGCGAATCGAGCATCGGCCGTTGCGTGGCGATCGTGGATGACGACGAGTACGAGAAATTGATGGCCAAGAAAAAGGGTATGCCCACGACTAAATTCGGCGATGTATACGATCCACAACATGTCGAACAAATCAACAAATTGAGCAAAGCAAATCTTGAGTGAAATCACTACAACATGTACAGATTAAAGTCGCTTTTTTCGCAATTCATCTATTTAAAAAAGGAGTGAGTCTATGCCAGTAGACATGGAACTTGAGGCCGTCTTGCGGCCAAAACAATATCTAATGCCACCCTACCCATCCAAAGTCATTACTTTGGCAAATGGCAAGAAGTTGGTTGTACGCCAAGCAGCTCGCGAGGATGTGCCAGTAATTCTCAAATCTGTTCACCCGTGTATATTCATCGAACAAGACTATTATGATGTCGTCAGTGCCCGGCTTTACGGAGAACTGCTGGCCTGGTATCGCTACCGTGTGAAGAGCGAATATTGCCTGATAGGGCAAGTAGAAGGCTATCTGGTGGGCATCGTAAATGGACGGATGGAAGATGAGAAGGTTGGCATGAGCTATCACACACTAGCAATTGACCGCGGTTTGCGTATCGGATCGCACCTGTTTGCTGCCAAGATGGAATATCACCTGGAATACCTCGAACAAGACTCCGTGCTGATCGTTGCCGAGAGTCCCATCGGTTTCCGTCGTTGGATGATCGAATACCCCCTGGAAGAGACTAATATTCCGCACGAACTAGGAGGCGTTGACTCGTATCGCCTGACGAGAGAGATCTACTTCGCGGCTAAACCCCGCCTTGTGGTGGGCGATCGCCCTGTGCCGCAGGAGGTTCTCGATGTGGCCATGGCAAAAATCAAGTTTGCTGATGAGGATACGATCCGCGAGCGGATTGCAGGTCTGAAAGGAAGGTGACACCATGAGAGATGTTGGGATTATCGGCGCCGGTATGATCCCCTTTGGCCGGCGCGACGAAGATACGCTGATGGACATGCTGGCCTACGCCTCCCTGAAAGCATTGGATGACGCTGGATTAGGTAATAAATCTGTTGATGCGGTTTATGTGGGCAACATGGGCGCCGGAGTGCTTCAACACCAATCGGCAATTGCCAGTTCGTTGGTGGACCGCCTGAGTCTGCTACCTGCCGCGGCTGAGACAGTTGAAAATGGACCAGCCTCTGGAGGCTCAGCGGTAAAGAATGGTCTATTAGCCGTTGCCTCGGGTTATTATGACTATGTTTTGGTTGTGGGCGGAGAAAAAATGCGTGAGGTTACTGGCTGGCGTGCCACCGATTTCATTGCCACGATGACCCATCCACACGCTGAATACCCCTATGGAATCACTCTGCCAGGCATGGCCGGCATGTTTACCCGGCTATATATGGAAAAATATGGTGTCACCCGCGAGCACTTATTGGCTGTTTCCATCAAAAACCAGGAAATGGGCGGGCTAAACCCATTCGCACATGTCGAGATGCCACTTGACCGAGAGGGAATTTTCGAGAGTCCCCATGCTGTGGTAAACAATCCTATATCAGCCGATCCGCTTCACTTATATGATCTCTGCCCGGTGAGCGATGGGGCGGCGGCTCTTGTCTTGTGCCCGCTCGAGATGGCTAAGAAGATGAACAAACCTCCCGTACTGATCGCTGGCTTTGGGCAAGCCACCGACACACACGCTCTCCAAGAGCGCGAAGATCCAACGGATTTGAAAGCTGTTACATTAGCAGCCCAGAAAGCTTACGAGATGGCGAAGCTCAAACCGAGTGATATCCACGTAGCAGAATTGCATGATGCCTTTACTATCCTTGAGATTGCCGAGAGCGAACATGTTGGCTTTTTCAAGAAAGGAGAAGGAGGAAAAGCAGCCGCTGCGGGCGAAACACGTCTGGGGGGAAAGATCCCTATAAATCTTTCCGGCGGACTGAAGGCGCGCGGTCACCCGGTTGGCGCAACTGGCGTAGCTCAGGTTGTAGATATTGTATTCCAATTGCGCCATGAGCTACCAAAGGACCGGCAGGTGAAAAAAGCTCAGAACGGCCTGACAATCAATTTTGGCGGTTTCGGAAACAATGTACTTGCTTTCGTGCTGAAGAGGGAGGAACAATGAAAAAAGAGATATCCATAACAGCTTTCAAGTGCAAAAAATGCGACAAGATCCACTACCCTTATCACGATCGGTGTTTGGCGTGCAAGCATCGCGAATTCAAAGAGATAAAACCCTCTGGAAATGCCAAACTCCTCACATACACGGCGATATTCAACTTACCGTGGGGTTTTGACCAGCGATTCCTCATTATCGGCGTTGCTGAATTCGAAAATCAAGTTAAAGCCATGGGACAGATCAAAGCCGATTCGGTTGACCAGTTGAAGGTGGGTATGAAGGTAAAGCCTAGCTGGGAACCGATACGGGAACAATTTGGTGAAGATGTATATGGGCTAAAGTTTGAACCAATGGATTAGATCATTGCGTAGTAAAAATTGATGGATATGGCTTGGATGACATCTACCCAGGCCATATCTTTGTATGAACTCATTGAAACTTATGAGTGAAGGATGTGTCGCAAGTTGATCATAGCAA
>CAZCPP010000129.1:0-10306 GCA_964500655.1 uncultured Anaerolineaceae bacterium
ATGCCGCTTTTTCTTCCTTTTTCTGCTTGCCCCTTGACACTGATACTTATCGGTACTGCCTGCGTATGCCTTGATGGCACAGGGGACTCAGATTCATGTTGCCGCATGGCCCTTTGCCAGGCATGTAACCGAGTCCAATCCGGTTAATGGATTGCTCCTGTCGCGTGCATTCGCTGTCCAGGGGAGTTGTTATGTGATTGCCGTATGCAATCTATTGAGCCCGGAAGATGTGCCAGAACCCTACCGCGATCTGGTTCGTGAAAGAAGTAATGGTAATGGGGAAGGCAGCAGTTACATCATCGCACCGGGAGGAGAAGTTATCGCGTCCGCTCCGGCTGAAAAGGAAACGATTTTGATGGCTTCCGTGTCGCTCGAAGCGGTGATTCAATCCAGGGCTGTGATTGATGTTGGAGGCCATTATTCTCGGCCCGATATCCTTCAATTGCAGGTGAATCGTGACCCACTTGACCCCGTCGTCGATCGATGAAATACTGAAAAGCCTCCGGGGGTATAAGACACTATGGGTTTGCAACCTATGATTTGGTTACCCTTAAGGACTTGACAGGATTAAACGATTTACTCCTTCCACTCGATCAAATCCCATAGGTTGCCATGCAAATCCTCCCATACCGCCACTGTGCCGTATGGTTCATCTTTGGGGTCACGCACAAATTTTATTCCACATTCCACCATCCTGCTGTAGTCGCGCCAGAAATCGTCTGTGCTCAGGAACAGGAACACACGTCCACCAGCCTGGTTTCCAATGAAGGCTTCTTGTTCGGACTTGGATGCGCGTGCTAGCAGCAAGCTGGTCCCGTTCGAACCAGGTGGGGCAACCAATACCCAGCGTTTATCCTGCGCTGGCTGGTAGGTGTCTTCAATCAGCGTGAAGTGCAGTTTCTCAGTATAGAAAGCGATTGCTTCGTCGTAATCGCGCACAACCAGGGCCACATGTGCGATTGATTGTTTCATGGTTAAGTTTTCCTATTTGATTTCGTATCCGAATAAGGCAGCAGTAGGGCTGATAATCTCCCGGATGGGATGCAAGTATTTTCGTTCTTCTACCGTAAGCCCATCAGCGGTTCGCCGGTTTAAGCGTTTTGAGTACTTAGCGGAAATTCGCGTAGCCATTTTTCCAGTAAGATCGTTGAATTCCCAAATTTGATCCAAGGTCACTTCGGGCTGATCGACCAACTCTTCGTATCGAATATCGAGCAGGGCGATACTCGGGTCAGGTGCTATAGACTCACGAATGGCTTGCAACATTTCAACCCACTGATTCGCGATCCCGAGCAGGGGATGCTCGCGATTCAGGCATTGGGTACGATCCGATCCATTGACCCGAATCCGTTGTGAGAGCATATCGATATGCAGATTCTCCCGGAAAATGCGTTGGATTTTAGGATCAGCGTTGAAGGCCGCTTCAACTCGCCCCGCCGTTCGGTAATGCGAGATGATCGTCTCAAGTGGATCACGGGTGATATGGATGAAGCGTGCGCCTGGGAATAGCTTGTGCAAATAGGCGATACGCAAGCTATTAATCGGGTTCTTGTTCAAGAAGCGAGTGGCCTTGAGCACGATCAAATGACCCTGGATCAGCCGGCGTAGGTTGCGTTCGAATTTTGGATCTGAGAAACCGGCATCCAGGCGCATATCCGTGCAAGTATCATCCCACAGGCTTTTGCGTGTAGGCATCCAAAGTGATTCGCACTCGAAGGGTGATAGAAGATTGGTCGGAACGGCTGGATTGTGGATCGGGGAAATCAATTCAAGGTCTAGCAAACCAATTTTGAAAAAGAGACGGGTAGTGAGATAGCTCAGTACAGGTGAATGGTTGAATACGTTGGTCAGGTATGAAAAGAATCCCACACTTGGGTGGCTGGCGATGATCTCAGCCAGGATTGTTGTCCCGGAGCGATAGGGACCAATGATAAAGATTGGGCGGTCGATCTGGATGCGCGTGAACCAGGGCGACAGCAAAATACTTTCTGGAAACTGATAAAGATAGTCGAGAAGGTGCAGGAAGGCATTACCCCCCAGAGAATACCCGTGGATCACCCCAGGGAGTTCTTTTTCGGACAGGCGCAGGATTTGTTTCATTAGAAAACGGTATCTGCCACCGAAAGTACCGTATCAATTAATTTCGTGGTGCGAGGATACTTAACAGGTTTCAAACTTTCCTACGATGCGAAGGATGTCGAAGCCTTCTGCGAAATCGCCTTCGGCCAACGTGCCGTGCCGGATCATAGTAGCGCGTAGGAGTGTTGGATCAAAATAGTATTTGCCGTAGTAGGTTTTGTATTGAGATAAGGCTTCGATCTTCTTATTTACGTCCTCTTCCGTTACTTCAACCAGGAAGTGCGGGAAGAAGTTATAGCTGGAGCGTACCACGTCGAAGCCCAGAACGGTCAACCCGCGGTAGGCACGTAACGATTCTTGAGTTACAACGTTATGGTCCTGGTGGATGTCATTTTCGCTGTGGCAAAAGACGATTTGGGGTTTGAACTCGTGTCGCAATTTGAGAAGATACTCCAGTACATCCTGGCGTAGATCAGGAAATTTGCGCGTCTCAAAGGTTTCAATTAAATTGTGATCTTCTGGCACACCTAAGACTGCCATACTGGCACGATGTTCTTCAACCACGTTTTTTAATTCGGGGTTTTTCTGGTTGTCAGAAAGCGTCGCGCACAGAATTTCGCTCTGCCCACGGATATTGTGGATCAGTGCGCCGGCACCCAACTCAATGTCATCGGGGTGGGCGCCCAGAAAAAGCACGCGTTTGCCGTAGAAGATCATTTTGTTGCCAGAATTCCGCCCACAACCTTGGTCATAACCAACTGGCCGTCCCGCTCGAACCAGTGTGTAGCCACATCTTGGATACTCTGGATCAATGTTTCGTACTCTTCCTTTCCGTTGAACAGATCGGTCCACAGCTTGCGGTCTTCTGATAAGGAAGCGCGAACATAGTCAATAAAGGGCTTTATTTCTGGGAACGTTAGCGGGTTTTCGAAGGTCAACAGCTCGGTTTTGGAGAAAATATTATCGATGGTTTGATAAATCTCGCCTTTGAAGCGGCTTGAGCCAGGCATAGGTGGGATGGGCTTGTTGGTGGCTTCTTTGATGATGTCGTAGAACATCTGCTTGTTCTCCGGCAAGGGGCCGGTCACGAATAGTCGTCCGCCAGGTTTAGTGACCCGGTGCGCCTCACCAAATGTAAATTCCAGGTCAGAAGCGTAATAGATTGCAAAGGCTGAAGATAGCAAATCGAAAGTGTCTTTATCGAATTCGAACTTCTTGTTGAAATCCAGGAACTGGAAACTGACGTTCTGATCGCCGCGATCAGCCAGTTTTTTACGAGCCTTATCAAGCAGTTCATTTGAGAAATCGCCACCAATAACAGTTGACTTGTTTTTCGTGTAATCACTAAAGAGGAAACACTGTTTTCCGGCGCCACAACCAACATCCAGAATTTTAAAATCTGGTTGAGGTTTGAGTACTTCCATGTTCCATTCGTCAATATTGCGCGCACCGTACTTATCGTGAATGTCAATACGCACCAAAAGGTCTTTGCTAGTTTCTTGATAATTAATTTCCATTTTTATCCTCGTATGGGTCAAATGCCGGAAGTAGTATCCCTGAATGTGGAGGCTTTGTCAAGAGATGTGTTGGCGAACGATTGTTTCAAGCTTGGATACTGCACTAGGAATGCTAGCGCGGATTTCGAGGTTGATGAGCTGGCCCAATTCCATTCGGTGAGTTTCGAGAGCGATGATTATGACCGTTTCCGGGATAGAGGCTGGATTGGCCTGACGACCTATTGCAAGGGTTTCGGCCACCCCGAATCCATGTGCAGATCCAGAGCCTGCTGCGAACGAATCCAATTGGTCCATGCCGACGATGTGTACCGTACCCGGTTTTGCACCGCTCTGGGCAGCATCCACTATGATAGCTGTATCCGCCCCTTCGAGCAAGTCGAGCAATTCCAGCCCGGGGGTTGGACTGATCTCAACCCGAGTGAGGTTGGCGTTCTCTGGATGTTGATCTTGCCAGATCCGGACGATATTAGGACCAACGGCATCGTCCCCGCGTAACTCCTGGCCGATTCCAATGATGATGATATCAGTCACTGGTTACTATTTACTCTCGACAGTTAATGTCAGAAAGTGGGTTGCGCACGAAATGCAGGGGTCATATGCGCGGATAAGATGCTCGCAATCCAGAGTGGCTTCGTTCTGCAGTTTGTCAATAATTTGAGGAACCCGGACGCGCAAATCAGCTTCAATGCGTGCCAGGTTTTGGGCAGTAGGGGGTATGATGCGTGCGCCCTGAATGAAGCCCTGCCCGTCTATTTGATATTGATGGTAAAGCAGGCCTCGCGGGGCTTCGGTTGCAGCACAACCCTCCCCAGATTTCAATTCCAACTCAACCCGATTTGGTCCTTTGGGTGCATAGGATTGAATTATCTCGATTGCCAACTCGTATGCCTCGACCAACTCAATTGCGCGAGCGATCAGAGCCTTATACGGATTGGTGATTGGCAATTCAAGCTTTATTTCTTCCAAGAGCGACTTGGCACCTGAACTGAGTTTCTCGTGATTCAAGTTCAATCGTGCCAAGGGACCTACTAAATAGGGGTGCCCGGTGGCCGTTAGGCTGTGCAGTGCGTTCGAATGACGAACTTGTTTTTCCGGGTAAATACGTTCGAAATCCTCCACGGGAATAGATCCATTCTTGCTTGAAAGTACCTGGCCCTCAAGGATGGCATATTCGTCAGGGTGTGAGAGCGCCACGAATTCGTAATCAACTTCCATTTCCGGATATGGTAGGGTAAGTGCCCAATGGACAGTTTCTTTTGCAGTCTCTAAACCCCATTGAAATTCTGGAAGCAACTCCTTCAATTTCTGTTCCTCGGGCCAGCGATAAAAACCACCCACACAGACGCTAACGGGATGTACAGAACGCCCGCCAATTGCAGCCAGCAATTGATTGCCAACCTTCTTCAACCGCAGGGCGTTTTTGACCACTCCCGGGTCATCTGTAGCCAGGCTGAGCGCGCTTTCATGCCCCAGCAAATCAGGCGCCTGCAACATATAGATATGCAGGGCGTGGCTCTCGATATATTCACCGCAATACATCAGGCGGCGTAAGGACCGAATAGTTGGACTGATCTCCACTCCCAGCGCTTTTTCAAGTGCATAAACTGAACTCATCTGGTAAGCTACCGGGCAAATGCCACAGATACGGGCGGTGATATCGGGTACTTCTTGCAGGTAGCGCCCCTGCAGGAAGCCTTCAAAAAAGCGCGGCGGTTCATAGATATCTAGGCGCAGGTCGCTGATTTGGTTGCCATCTAATTCGATGAATAGTCCACCTTCGCCTTCAACACGGGCCAGGGCGGGGACTGTTATTTGTTTACTCATACTAGGCTGCTCTCTTCGACAATTTGCTTGCCGCTTCGTTGAACGCAGGCGCGAAATTGCTGATATGGTTAAATAGCTGTTGGATTTCACCCGGATAGGTTTCGATGGCAGTCAATATCTTGCTTAGGGATTCTGTATTTGCCAGCTCCATTGGTCCAAAGCAACCATAGCATCCACGTCCGCTCCCGGGGCAAACTGAGCCGCAACCCGCTCGAGTAGCCGGGCCGAGACAGGGAATTCCCTTTGAAACTATTACGCAGTTGGTGTTACTCCGTTTGCATTCCAAGCAGACGCTATCCTGTGACAAAACAGGACCTCGTTTTTGTAACGCAGCAGTGAAAACTTCAAGCAACTGATTTTTGTTTATTGGGCAACCCCACAATTCCAAATCAACCTGTGCGTACTCGGAAATAGGGGAAGCTTGTTTTAGATAGCTCAGGTATTCGGGTTTCGGATAGACCACATTGGCATATTGATCGGCATCAGCGAGGTTTCGCAGCGCCTGGATACCGCCGGCAGTTGCACACGTGCCTATCGCAATTAATTGTTTCGATTCACGCCGAATCTGCTTGATGCGTTCGATTTCATGCTGGGTGGAGATGGAGCCCTCAACCAGAGAGATATCGTAGGGCCCTGGCCGGGTTGCGCTGCTTGCTTCCAGGAAGTAGGCGAAGTCGATGGCCTGTGCCAGTTCCAGGATTTCATCTTCTAGGTTCAGGATCTGAAGTTGGCAGCCATCGCAGGAAGAGAATTTGTGCACAGCGACCGTGGGGCGATGAGGAGTCATTAGAATTCCTCCAGATTGAAGAAAGCTTCAAGCTGGTCGAAGCGAAACACCGGGCCGTCTTTGCAAATGAAGTAGGGGCCTAATTGACAATGACCGCAAGAACCTTGACCGCATTTCATGTTTCGCTCCAGCGAGAGATATATGTGATCGGTAGGGACACGACGCGCCAGGCCCTCGAAGACCACGAAACGGATCATGATCTCAGGTCCACAGGTCAGTACGACTGATTTGGGTGCGTCCATACGATAGCGATAGAATAGCATCGGAACAACGCCCACTGAACCTGTCCATGATGCATCTGCTCGATCGACGGTTGGAACGATTTGGATGTCATGCTCTTCCCAGTCCTTGAATTCATCCTGATAGAGCAAGTCGCCAGGAGTGCGAGCACCATATAAAACATGAATCTGGCCATAGCGTTCACGCTGGTTGATGATATGGTAAATGGCTGGACGTAGAGGGGCAAAGCCAATCCCGCCACCAGCAATGGTGATATCGAGGCCTTCCAATTCGTCCATTGGCCAGGGAGCGCCAAACGGCCCGCGTACACCGACTATATCACCGACTTTCAAGCGGCTGAATGCGTGAGTGACATTTCCGACGAAGCGGATTGTGTGACCTACGCGGGTGCGGTCTTCGGGATCAGAGCTAATCGAGATGGCTGCTTCACCGTAACCCGGTAGATAAAGCATATTAAATTGCCCGGGAAGGAAGCTATAAGTCTTTGCTAGTTCTTCATCCTGGAATTTCAGCCAAAAGGTGGCAACCCCTTCAGCTTCGTGAACGATTTCGGTCACTTCTGCCCAGAAGGGTACCAGAGGTTGTTTTTCATGTACTGCAACAGGTTTGGTTAAAGTTATCATGCTTCGTTATCCTTTTGGAAGGCTGGCACTTCTACAGTCAGATCTATGCCTGCCGGGCACCAAACGATACAGCGACCACATCCAACACAGCCCGAGGTTCCAAATTGTTCATGCCAGGTGCCTAACTTATGACTCAACCACTGACGATAACGAGCGTGAATAGTTGGGCGTGTATTGCCTCCAGCTTGGTAGGAAAAGCCCGTATTGAAGCAAGAATCCCAGACGCGTTCTCGCTTGGTTTCTCCCCCTAATAAATCGCTGGTGTCAATCGTATCCCAGCAGAAACAGGTTGGGCATACCTGCGTGCAGTTCCCGCACGATAAACAGCGTTCAGCGATGGTGTGCCAATGCGAGTGATCGAGACTATCCAGCATCAGTTGAGGTAGTTCGTCAGTGTTCAGCTTGCGCTTGATCTCTTGAGCGGCGCGCTCCAACCCTTTCTGGGCGTTTTGCAAATGGAACGCGCTGGCAGCCTCAACAGGCAGCCCCTGTAGTATTGTGCGCCCCATTTCAGAACCAACTTCCAGCAAGAAAACTTCTTCCAGTTCAGTGAGGGAAAGATCGAATCCCGAAGCAGACTTGGGACCTGTATCGAACGAGGTGCAAAAACAAGTTCCAGCCGGTTGTAAGCAGTTTATCGAAAGGATAAACAGATGCTGCCGACGTTTATCATATACCGGATCGAGGTAGTCTTCACGGATGAAGACGTCATCTTGAATCTGTATAGCGCTTAGTTCACAACCTCGCACGCCAATGAATGCGTACTTGGGCTGCTCATCAGAGGGAAGAATTGTTTTCCAGTTCCCATTTTTACACAGAGTAAACAATTCCAAGCAAGAGGGGAACAAGAACTGCTTCCAGGATTGAGCACTGGGGATAAAATCGAAATAGCGCGTGGTATTGGTCTGTATCAAACGAAAGCGACCGGCTTCTTGCTCGGTAACATACCCTTTAGGTAAGTCTTCCAACTTGGAAATCGAACCGTATATCAGATTTTCATTCGCCACCCTTGGACCTAACAGTTGAAAACCCTTCTCCACAAGGCGGGCAAGTAAGTCGTCAAATTTAGATTTTTGCAGTGTATATGTACTGCCGATTTCGAGGCGATCTGCGCTCATTTGCCCCTCTCCTTACCCGGAGAAGCAAACATATCCAGCAGTTGTAGGCGGGTGGTCATCAAGCGGCTGGCCAGGATGTTGGCAATTCGGCGCATAACGATATAACCGAATTCGTAATCTTCCTCGCTGAATTGGCGCAACGCTTCGGAATCTATGCCAATCAATCGGCTGGGAATTACGGTTTTCGCAGAGGCAGTCCTCTGCCGCACACCAGGGGTGGCAGCCGACCAACCGATCACATCCATCACCTCGGCGGTTAAAATTCGCAACCTACCCTGGTGGGGGAAAAAGATCTCAATTGCGACGCGTCCTTCGAGCACGATATAAAGCTTATCTTGCCTATCGCCCTCTCGAAATAGTTCTGCGTTCTCGGGCAAAATATGGATGCTGGCTATCTGTGCTAATTTTTCAAAATGTTTTGGTTTCAGGTCGCTGAACCATGGGATATCCTGCAACACTTCTCTGAGATTATCTTTGGCGGCCATAGTACCCTACTCTCCTTATAAAGGTGAACAAGACTTGCGCTATTTGTACCATATTTCACAAATAGTAGATAAATTTGTCATTCCTTCAAATATCGTATCTGTAAAGGATGGAGATGTAAAGATGAAGTGTGTTAGAATGCTCGCGAACGGAGAGACTATGGCAAAGAACACTATCAAAGCTGTTAAGGGAACACGTGATTATTACCCCGAATTAATGGCCGTCCGCACCTGGATATACCAAACTATTCGAGAAGTAGCCGAGTCGTTTGGATATCAGGAATGGGAAGCGCCTCTTCTCGAGACCCTGGATTTGTACGCCGCTAAATCGGGTGAGGAGCTGGTCAAGGAGCAGTCTTACGTTTTCAAAGACCGTGGCGGGGATGAGATCACCTTGCGCCCTGAACTGACTCCGTCGTTGGCGCGTTTGATCGCCCAAAAGCAAAACCAACTCACCTTCCCTTTACGCTGGTGGTCGTGGGGTCCATTCTGGCGCTATGAGCGCCCGCAGAAGGGGCGCACACGGGAATTCTTCCAGTGGAACGTAGATATGCTGGGCCCTAATACTCCCGAAGCCGACGCTGAAAACGTAGCAGTTTTAGCAACTTTCTTTCAACGTGTTGGCTTGACGCCCAACGAAGTCATGATTTTGGTCAATGATCGACGGCTGATCGATGCCCAGTTTGATAAATATGAGATTGATAAAGAGATTCGCCCGGCAGTTTCATCCTGGATCGATCGCCGCTCAAAGCTCTCGCCTGACGATTGGGAAGATTACGGAAAAGAAATTGGTTTATCTGATCCTCAATTAAACAATCTGAAATCCTTGTTAGATAACAAAGATTTGTGGAAGGAATCACCCGAACAAATTCGTTTCTATAAAGCTATTGATGCATTGGGATTGAGTCAATATGTGGAGTTCGATCCCTCCATTATGCGTGGATTGCTCTACTATACCGGCACTGTCTTTGAAGCCTGGGAAGTAGGCGGTGAGATCCGGCGCTCTATTTTGGGTGGCGGGCGTTACGATAACTTACTCTCAGATGTGGGTGGCGATTCGCTGCCGGCAGTTGGGTATGCAATGGGTGACGTAGTAATCACATTGTTACTTGAAAAGTACGGTTTATTACCCAAAGACCTGGATGTCAACCCTGCGCCAGTGCTTGTGACCGTGTTCGATGAAGAACGTCAGCTAGCGTCACTGGAAATGGCTACCAGGCTGCGCAGCGCGGACATGAAGGTGGTGCTCTATCCTGAAGTGGCCAAGTTGGGAAAACAGTTCAAATACGCTGACCGGATCGGCGCCAAAGTCACGCTGGTGCTTGGCCCTGACGAAGTGGAAAAGGATCAGGTGACGGTAAAAAACTTGCTGAATGGCGAGCAGGTAATCGTAAAAAGTGATGCGGTTGTAGTCGAAATCAAGCGCATCCTTGCGAGTGAAGGTTCCTGATGGTATAATCCGCCCGTTCAATATGGTGGCTGTAGCTCAATGGCAGAGCACCACACTGTGGATGTGGATGTTGCGGGTTCAATCCCCGTCAGCCACCCCTGGTCTCCCCTTTCCGGGGAGACTTTTATTAATTTGGCTCTCTGGTAGTTAGCAAGGTCGCCCCCATATCTGGGGGGTAGTACAATC
>CAZCPP010000130.1:0-10285 GCA_964500655.1 uncultured Anaerolineaceae bacterium
CACAGAGTGCAAGACCCAAACATATTACTCGCAATACTTAGCCGAATGGCCCAAAAGCCAGATGTTAGGTTTGGCAAGCTGTTTCAAAAGCTGTACAACACCAGACTCTGGCTGATGGCCTACGAGAGTATCGCTCCCAAACCGGGCAATATGACCCCAGGCTCGGACGGTAGCACGATCGATGGCATGGGAATAGAGCGCATCAATGCCGTAATTACAGCATTGAAGGCCTCAAGTTACAAACCCAAACCGGTTCGTCGTGTCTACATCCCAAAAGCCAATGGGAAAAAGCGCCCGCTAGGAATACCCTGTTTTGAGGACAAGTTGCTCCAAACAGTGGTCAAACTTCTCCTTGAAGCAATCTACGAACCCACATTTTCAAAAGCCTCACATGGCTTCCGACCAGGACGAAGCTGTCACACAGCCCTAGAGCAAGTAAAGAAAATGAACGGGGTTAGATGGTGGGTAGAAGGCGATATAAAGAGTTTCTTCGATGATCTCAACCACAACACAATGCTGCGTGTACTGAATAAGCGCATCACCGATAAGCGATTTCTTCACCTTATCGAGCTATTCATGAAGGCCGGATATATTGAGGACTGGCAGTACCACAAGACGTATTCGGGTACGCCCCAGGGTGGGCCTCTCAGCCCTCTCCTCTCTAACATCTACCTAAATGAACTCGACCAGGCAATGGAAGCGAAGATCGAAACATTCAATAAAGGCAAGCGCAGACAGCCTGACCCCGCTTACCGGAGTATCATCTATCGAAAAGGCCGAGCAAAGCAGCAGGCACAACAATCCGGTGATTGGAGTAAATACAAGGAGCTTACCCAGCAACAACTGTGTATGTTGCCAGAAGACCCGCAAGATCCAAATTACAAACGGCTGTGCTATGTTCGCTATGCCGATGATTTTCTTGTGTGCATTATTGGCAACAAAACCGATGCAGTCGAAATCAAAGCTTGGCTAACCGAGTATCTCAAGACAGAACTGCAACTGGAACTGTCCGCAGAAAAAACACTGGTCACTAATGCCAGAAATCGGGTACGGTTCCTGGGATACGATGTCAAGCGTTGGGCTGGCAAACGCAGGCTGAAAGTTCGAACCAAACATGGGGTTGTCACAAAGCGCACGACCACGTACCACCTGGCTCTGCTGATACCAAAAGATAAATATATCGAGTTCGCACGAACCTATGGTAATTCACAAAGCTGGCGTGGGACACATCGAACGAAACTTCTCAATCTGAGTGAACTGGAGATCATGATGATCTACAATGCTGAAATCAGAGGCTTTTTGGGCTATTACGCACTGACTAATAACCTAACCAAAGTTGCATCAAAGCTCTTATGGATGACTACAGGAAGCTTTCTGCGTACGTTAGCAGATAAACGAAAAAGCACATTGATGAAAGTCTCTAAGAGTCTAAAATCAGGGCCGAACCGATATGTAATCGCTCTCAACAAGAAAAACGGTACAACCAACGAGTACGCACTGGTTTCATCAACCAGACAGATCAAGAGAAAATCCGTAACAGTTAACAACCCTGATAGCATGCCGATCACAGGACACTTTCGAGGGCGAACCGAGCTCGGCAAGCGATTGTGCGCCAATAAGTGTGAATGGTGTGGAACGCAAGAAGGAAAGGTTGAGGTACATCACATCAGAAAGTTGAAAGGCATCAGAGGTAAGTCGATTTGGGAACGGCATATGATTGAACGAAAGAGGAAGACTATGATACTCTGTCATAAATGCCATACCGATCTGCATGCCGGAAAACTCAGTGCAGCAACAAAACGCTAAGGAAAATTGGAGAGCCGGATACCTGGAAACGGGTACGTCCGGTTCGGAGGGGAGTTCAGTGAAACCTGACACGGAAACGTGTCAAGGCGCACGGTTCTTACCCTACGGCCTGATGAATCTCTTGCGCGTGCAGAGCAAGCAAAGGCGAGGGAGGAGACGCTTATCCGCCTATCTGGCAAACAACCCTGATTGGTTCAAGCGAATGCGAGCACGCATTCAGAATGAACAATCCAAAGATGAGCTTGTAGATCTCTGGCACAAAGAAATCAAGGCCCACATCAAAAATGGTGTCTGGACAGTGCTGGGTACGGCCTTCGATTCGACAGAATTCACAGGTCAATTAAAACGTGAGTTGATCACCTTGGTCGGCCCCGAAGATGCAAATGTGCTGATCTCCAACTTGAGCGCTGAAGCAGGTCTCTTACCAAGCCTTGGCCCACCAGTAGGGCTGGCCAATGTAGCAAACGGCAAGGTAACGCACGAAGAACACATCGAGCGATACGGTCATCGCGGGCCACATGAATTCGAGTTGTCCAAATCACGACCTGTAGAAAATCCCGACTGGTTAAATAAACAGCTGGCACAATATCAAAAAACGCCGCTAGACATCCAAGAATTGTTCAAAAAACAGCAAGGTGCTTTCGATTCCGCCTGGCGTCGATTTACGTCTCGTTATCCACGCAAAGCAAGGAGTATGCTACGTCGTATTAGGGAGAATTCAAGAAGAGCGCACCTGCGCGAACAGGCTCGCTCAGAATACGTCCGCGACCGTTGGCTCATTCGTATCTTCGTACAACGAGCAGGTGAGTTGACAGATTTAGGAGATGACATTTTCTTTTTGAGTCTTGACGAAACACTGAGTCTCTTATCGGGAGAGCAAATCACAATCGATTTGATCTCATCCCGACGGGAAACCTATCAACGCTATAAAGCCCTGCCCCCTTATCCATCGGTAATCCGTGGGCAATTCGATCCTTTCCAATGGGCAGCAGATCCTAACAGAAAGAGCGATATCTACGATCAGCACGCTTCGTTGGTTACTACTCAAACATCTGAAACCATCAAAGGATCAGCAGGGTCCGCAGGCTGTGTGGAAGGATTGGCGCGCGTTATGAGTAACCTGGAAGAAAGCGACCAATTTCAAAAGGGTGAAATCTTAGTTACCCGAATGACAGACATCAGTTGGACGCCCATATTTCCACGTGCAGCGGCAGTTGTTACCGATATCGGAGCACCACTCTCCCATGCAGCAATTGTCGCCCGAGAGTTAGGTATTCCGGCTGTAGTGGGTTGTCAGGACGCAACTATGCGTCTGAAAACCGGAGATAAGATACGTGTAGATGGAAGCGCCGGTAAGGTAACCATCCTCGGTTAAGGCTATTCCATTGAACGCTTCCAAACGAAATCTCTATATCCTGACTTTTGTGCTGTTCGTGGTCATGCTAGGCTATGGCATCATTATCCCAATCCTGCCCCTTTATATCGCGAATATGGGTGCGGGAGGGATGGAATTGGGATTATTGGTGGCTTCATACGCAGTCATGCGGTTGATCTTCGGACCCATCTGGGGCGGGCTCTCAGATCGCGTCGGACGTAAGCCGGTCCTGCTGATTGGTCTACTAGGCTTTACCGTCACGATGATCTGGTTCGGATTTGCAACTCAATTGTGGATGCTGTTTACAGCCCGTATCCTTTCGGGTGTGCTCTCCTCTGCCACTGCGCCAACGACCATGGCCTATATTGGTGACAGCACTCCAGAGGATGAGCGCGGTGGCGGGATGGGATTGCTCGGAGCTGCTGGTGGTATTGGCACCATTTTTGGCCCGGTATTAGGCGGATTTCTTGCTACCGAATCCCTTTCAACGCCCTTCTTTATTGCTGCGGGTTTTTCAGTGGTTTCCCTTATTTTGGCGGTGCTCTTTCTACCTGAATCAAATCCCGTACAAGACCAATCAGCATCTGAAGAGCAAAAAAGCAATCTGAATCCCCGCACTCTTTGGGGTGCAATGCACAGCCCGGTCGGCGTGTTGTTTATCCTGACCTTCATCTCCACCTGCGGGCTAATGATCTTTGCCAACGTGTTTGGATTGTATTCACTGGAGAAGTTCAACTATGGTCCAGACGAAATCGGTATCATCTTGATGGTATTGGGATTGGTATCGGCACTCACGCAAGGATTGCTGGCTGGCCCATTAACAAAGAAACTCGGTGACGAAACCGTTCTCAAAAGCGGGATGTTTGCCACTGCCATAGGCTATGGGCTGATGCTGCTGGCAAATGAATTCTCGACTGTGATCCTGACAACCGCCTTCTTCGGCTTTACAGTTGCCCTGCAAATCCCTGCGTTGACTTCACTGACTTCGCGGCGAGCAACTATTCCGCAAGGTATTACAATGGGTTTGAGCAATTCGTTCGTCAGCCTGGGGCGCATTGTTGGGCCGATTTTGGGTGGCGTAATCCTGGATATCAACTTGAGCTTGCCATATCTATGCGGCGCAGCAGTCATGTTCATTGGTTTCATCGGTAGTCTTTTATGGATTAAACCGGAAAAGCAAGCTCTTCAAGCTATCTGACAATCTTGTAAGACTCATAATTGGGGGTATTTTCATACTAGATTGTGATAAAATTATATATAATATATAAATTAACAATCGAAGTCATTCTATGAGTACCTCACTAAACACACATAACGTATTGGGAAACCTGCAACGCAAATCTCTTAAAGAGGAGATTTTTGACGTTTTGCATGCAAATATCATCGCAGGGGAAGTCTCTCCCGGTGCCTGGTTACGGCAGGAAGATATCGCCACACAGCTAGGCGTAAGCATGACACCTGTCCGCGAGGCGCTGGATCTGCTGGTTTCGGTCGGATTGGCGGAACGTGTTCCCTATCGCGGGGTTCGCGTTCCGCAACCGAGTGCAGAAGAAATTGCTGAAGCCTACGCCATGCGGCTTTTATTAGAAGCAGCCGGGGCCCGCGCAGCGGCTCTCAATCGAGAATTGTCACCACCGGAAGAGCGGGATCAGGTAGAGGAATTGAAGCGCATACTCTCCCAAACGAAAGGTTTGCTCTCGTTAGAGGACATGTCCACACTGCGACAGCTATCCCGTCAATTCCACCAATCCGTGGTGGCTATTGGAGGAAATAGCTCACTGGACAAGTTGTACGAGATGATCATGAACTCGTTCCCAGATTGGATGTTGTACGAGTATCTATTCCGTCACACAGATTTCCTGGAGGGTAGCCTGGCTGACGAATATCAGGAGCATATGAGATTGGTAAAAGCGATTGAAGCTGGAAATGCTGATCTGGCTGAGCACGAGGCGATCGCACACGTCCGAGGCCTGGGAGATGATTTAGTGGTCTTTCTGGGCATCCCAAATGAACTATTGGAATCCAAAGCGCGCTTATTGAGTGCGTCTCTTTCTCCGGGTGAGTGACCGGAGTGGCATTATGCGTAGTAAAAGGAGAAAATTATGTCAGAAGAACTGTTCAAACAAATGGCACAAACCATCCTCGACGGTGAGGAAGAGCTAGCCGCCGAACTGGCTCAAAAAGCCCTGGATTCGGATATCGATCCGCTTGCTGCCATCACAAACGGCTACATGCCCGGCGTCAACGAAGTGGGCGAATCTTTCGCCTGCGGCCAGGCTTTTTTACCCGAAT
The DNA here is from genome assembly GCA_964500655.1 of uncultured Anaerolineaceae bacterium. GTDB lineage: Bacteria > Chloroflexota > Anaerolineae > Anaerolineales > Villigracilaceae > JAABUE01. The sequence continues at coordinate 5,474 of CAZCPP010000130.1, forward strand.
TGGTCATGGCTGGCGAAGCCATGAAAGCCGCCATTGCAGTGCTGGAGTCCGCCATGAAGGAATCCGGCACAGAGCGCCAGATCCTGGGCAAGGTCGTGCTGGGGACTGTCGAAGGCGACATCCACGAGATCGGCAAGTCGTTGGTGGGAACCATGCTGACCTCATCCGGATTTGAAGTCTACGATATGGGTGTTGACGTGCCGACTGCTGATCTGGTTGCCAAAGCCGAGGAAGTTGGAGCAGACATCATTGGTTTGAGCGCCTTGCTGACCACCACAATGGTCAAACAGAAGGAAGTCATTGATGAAGTGACCAAGCGCGGAATGAAGGTCAAGGTGATGGTAGGTGGCGCACCGGTGACGAAGGAGTGGGTGCAGAAGATCGAGGCAGATGGTTATTCAGAAGATGCCATCGTTGCGGTCAAGGTAGCCAAAGTGTTGGTGGGGGTGTTGGGTTTCGACCCTCACCACCTGCCCCTCTCCCTATAGGGAGAGGGGAGTCATGGGAGAGTAGGATGACCAAAAACATCAAATCCATCACCAACCCCAAACTAAAGCTTGAGGTTCTAACAGCTCAGGAAGTGGGTAAGATCCACGATGCTACACTACATATCATTGAAAACGTCGGTGTGCGCTTCCCGTCCAAGCGCGCATTAGAGATTTGGGAAGCTAACGGAGCAACCATCGATCACGATAGCATGATCGTGCGGGTAAAGCCACAGATCATCGAGGATGCATTGAAAAAGGCGCCTCCTGCCTATTCGCTAGGTGCACGCGATTTTGAGCAAGATTGTCCACTGGATGGCAACCACGTCTTCGCCGGAACGGACGGTTGCGGAGTAGAAATTATCGACATCCAGACCGGTCAACGACGGATGTCTAAACTTACAGATGTGGGTGACATCGCACGCCTAGCCGACTCGACCGAGGAAGTGGGCTTTCACTGGGTGGCGCTTTCGGCGCAAGATAAACCCATCGAAACTCGTGGTCTGCACGAGATCAAGGCTATCTGGGAAAACTCCACAAAGCATGTCCAAACCGAATCGATTTATAACGAGGCCGAAGCCCGAGCTGCAATCGAAATGGCAGCACTGATTGTAGGTGGAGTGGACAAACTGCGCGAGCGACCCGTCCTTTCTGTGATGCAATGCACCGCACCCCCGCTGGGTCATGATGGCGGTAGTATCGACGCAGCCTTAGTAGCAGCGGAACATGGGTTGCCAACCGGTTTCATGACCATGTCGTCTTGTCTGACGACTGGTCCTGCCACCTTAGCAGGCACATTGGCAGTCGGCAACGCAGAAGTGGTGGCTGGTACCGCTCTATTGCAACTGGCATACTCCGGCGCGCCGGTTTTCTATGCCGCAGCGCAGACTGCCTCCGATCCGCGCACGGGCGTGTACACGGGCGGTGGACCGGAAGACTTTTTGTTCGGCGCAGCAACCAATGTACTGGCCGATTTCTACAATATACCGCTGTCGATGGGATCGTTTGCCACCGGCGCAAAAGAGCCCAACTGGCAGGCGGGCATCGAGAACTCACTCTCGACCTTCATGGCCAGCATCTCCATGTCTGATATGCTGCTCGGACTCGGATTCTTACATGGCAGTCGCATCTGGTCCTATGCACAGATGATGATGGATGCTGAGATTTTCTCGATCATCCACAAAACCTTACAAGGCATTGTGGTGGACGATGAAACACTGGCTCTGGATACCATCGCAGCCGTCGGCCCCGGCGGCAATTTCCTAAGTCAGAAACACAGCCGTAAGCACATGCGCGACCTATTCATGCCTAAATTCATGGATCGCCGTCCCTATAATGAATGGGAAGGGAAGAAAGACGGTGCACGCGATTGGGCGCTGGATAAAGCCCGTCGCGTCTTGGCAGAGCACCAACCCGACCCGCTCGATACAACAATTTCAGAAGAAATGGGAAGGATCATTGCATCTCTGGAGAAGTAGCACATGCAACCCAAAATTGAACTCCTTACACAAGATTTAGTCGACCGCATTTTGGATGAAGCCTTCCAATTGATGATGAAGCCGGGCATCAAGGTGCAATATGCTGAAGGACGCGAGTTGCTCAACTCTGCCGGTTGCGAGGTAGATCAAGATAATGAGGTTGTGCGAATCCCCGAATCAGTGGCTAGAAAAGCCCTGGAAACGGTCCCCAGCCAGTTCGTCTTGTTTGACCGTGAGGGGAATCCCAAGATCACGTATGGCGGCGATCACGTCCATTTTGATCCCGGTTCGTCTGGTGTGAGTATCCTTGATCCCGAAACGCTTGAACACAAACCGGCTTATACACCTGATCTGGTGCGCATCATCAAAACCACGGAAATGTTGCCACAGTATGATGCGCAATCCACTGCCGTGGTGTGCAATGAAGTGCCAAAGGAAATTGGTGATTTTTATCGCCTGTTTCTGGTGCTGATGTTCTCGGGCAAACCAATCGTGACCGGCGCGTTTACTAACGATACGTTGCACACCATGCTCGATATGCTGGCCATCTTCGCTGGCGGGCGAGAAGCGCTGACTGAAAAGCCACAGGCCGTATTTGACGTATGCCCCTCGCCGCCGCTTATCTGGAGCAAGTTCGGTGCAGGCAACCTGATCGAGTTGGCACGCGCAGGCGTTCCAGCAGAAATGGTCTCTATGCCTTTGGCGGGTGCTGCCGCCCCGGTCACACTGCTTGGTTCAGTTGTCCAGCACGCCGCAGAATGTATCAGCGGCATCACCATTCATCAGCTTGCCAAAGCAGGCGCGCCCATCGTTTGGGGCGGTGCTCCCGCCATTTTCGACATGCGTAAAGGCAGCACCCCCATGGGCGCGATCGAGACTGCTATGATCGACGCATCTTATACTCAGGTTGGCAAATCATTGGATATTCCCACCCATTGTTATCTGGGTGCCACCGAATCCAAAGTTGTGGATGCGCAGGCTGGTCTGGAAAGCGGTATGACAGCATTGATCGGGGCATTGGCAGGTGTGAATATGATCTCCGGAGCAGGTATGCTGGACTTTTTGACTTGCCACAGCCCTGAAAAACTAACCATTGATGCCGAGGCCATCGGCATGGCCAAACATATGCTGGCAGGTGTTCAAGTGCGTACCGATACGCTTGCTACCGCTATATTCGAAGGCATCAACTTCAAAGGCGACTTCCTCAAGCAACGTATTACGCGAGAGTTGTTCTCCCAGGAACAATATTTGCCCTCTGACATCATTGACCGCGATTCCATCCGTGGCTGGCAGCAATCCGGGAGCATGGATACATTCGCACGTGCCAAAGCCCGCACACAGCAATTGCTGGATGAATATCAACGCCCGCAAATTGACAAAGATAAAGAGAAAGAACTGCTAAACCTGGTCACAGGCCTGGCCAAACAGGCAGGTATGGAAAGTCTCCCAGCTTCAGAATAAGCTCAAAAAACTGGTAAAATTTCTCAAGGGCGCAGCAAACCACATGCTGCGCCCTTTTCAACAGGAGACTAGATGCTCAAAAAAGCACATGCACTGACCGAAGAAATCATCGAGTGGCGGCGTGACTTCCACATGCACCCTGAAATTGGCTTCGAAGTTCATCGCACTGCTGGAATCGTTGCTAATGAGCTGGAGAAATTAGGGTACCGTGTCAGGCGCGAAGTCGGGAAGACCGGCCTGGTTGCTGACCTGGGTAAGGGCGGTCCGGTGGTTGCCATCCGTGCGGATATGGATGCGCTGCCCTTGCAAGAGTTAAATGACTTTGAATATAAATCAACTGTAGATGGGAAAATGCACGCTTGTGGACATGACTCACATACTGCCATGGCACTGGCTGCAGCTACTATTTTCGCTAAAGAAAAGTTTCCCGGAACCGTGCGCTTTCTGTACCAGCCTGCCGAAGAAGTCGCAGACGAGGAAGGCAAGAGCGGAGCTCAACGCATGGTCGAAGATGGCGCCATTGAGGGGGTAGACTTCGTCATCGCCCAGCACATCGATCCGATGTCACCGGTCGGAACAGTGGGTATCAGCGCCGGCCCTGTTTTCGGCGGCGTGGACTCATGGTTCGGCGCCATCTACGGCAAAGGTGGGCATGGCGCGCATCCTGAGCAAACAGTTGACACCTTCTATCTGACCGCACACGTTATGTTAGCGCTCAACGCTATTGTCTCGCGCCGACTAGATCCATTTACTCCGGCAGTGGTCAGCATTGGCTCACTCAATGGCGGCTTTACTGAGAATGTTATCCCTGATAGCGTCCGTATTACTGGCACCTTGCGTTTTGCTGACCCAAACGTGCATGAGCAAATTCATGAAGAAATCCGGCGTGCCTTTGAGATCACAAAAACAATGGGGGGTGACTACGAGCTCGAATTCGAGATTGGTGGGCCACCTATGGTCAACGACGAGCAGGTCTCAAATGTGATTCGACAAACCGCTGTAGATTTACTCGGTCAAGAGAACGTTCACAAAGGACACAAAACCCTGGGTGCGGAAGATTTTGGCTCCTTCATGGAGCACGCTCCCGGCGCGATGTTTGCACTTGGCGTGCAAAAGAGTGGCCACGAAGATTACCCGTTGCACCACCCCAAATTCGACCTGGACGAGCGCGCCCTGCCGCTGGGTACGGCCGTCCTGGTTGAGACTGCATTACGGTTTTTGAAGGCTTGAGAGCGGTGCGGTTCGCCTTTGAAGCGGGGTAAAGACAGGGGGCCACAAGGATTTTGAGATCATTACACACCCTCATTAAGGTTGGGATTGATTTAGCAGGACTTTTGGCTCTTTGGGAATCTCCGTGAAAAAGCCACATATGGTGGTCAGGCAAAAAG
>CAZCPP010000131.1:0-10276 GCA_964500655.1 uncultured Anaerolineaceae bacterium
GTGTTCTCTCCGCCGCCGTTGGGGTGGAAGGCAATTCCCGGTACAAAGGCGACCATCTTTTCGACAGCCACTTTTAACACTTCAGATGCGTCCATGCCATCTGGCAGGATGCCCCACAGGAACATGCCGCCTTCGGGGTGCGTCCAGCGTACCTCGGAGGGGAAGACTTCCTCCATGGTGTCAAGCATCATATCGCGGCGTTCCTTATACGTAGCACGGATGGTCTTGACGTGTTCGTCAATGTAGCCGCCTTTGCCAACATCGAAGGCCACCAACTGGTTGAAAGTAGCGCTATGCAAATCGGCCGCTTGTTTAGTCATGACCAATTTGTGAATCACTTGTTTTGGTGCGATGATCCATGCCAGGCGGATACCCGGCGCGAGCAGCTTTGAAAAGGTGCTCATATAAATCACATTGCCGCTGTAGTAGGTCCCGCCATTCTCGCCACGCATCTCGCTGTCGAGCTGCACAACAGACGGGATGTGTTCGCCTTCGTAGCGCAGCTGGCCGTAGGGATCGTCTTCCACGATGGGCACGCCGTATTTATCAGCTAGTTCTACAAGCTTTTTACGGCGTTCCAGGCTGAGGGTCGAGCCAGAAGGGTTCTGAAAGTTGGGCAGCACATAGATGAATTTGGGGCCAACGCGCAGGGCTTCTTCCAATTTGTCCACGATCATGCCATGCTCATCCATGGGGACAGATACATATTGTGCGCCGTATGCATTCCAGGCTTGCAGCGCGCCCAGGTAGGTGGGTGATTCAACCACGATGTAATCGCCGCGGTTAAGGAACAAACGCCCGATGAAGTCCAGGCCTTGTTGCGAGCCGGAGGTGATCATGATGTTTTCGGGGTCAACTTCTACAGAGTAGCGAGCGTTGTGACGGGCAATCATCTCCCTCAACGGAAGATAACCTTCGGTGGTGCTGTACTGTAAGGCCAGATCACCCTGCTCTTTCAGGACGGTGTTGCATGCCTCCTGTATCTTTTCAACCGGAAAGACTTCCGGCGCAGGCAACCCCCCGGCAAACGAAATGATATCGGGCTGTTGGGTTAGTTTGAGCAGTTCACGGATGACCGAACTGCCCATGCGAGATTGACGGTGGGCATAACGATATTCCCAAGGTGTATTACGGGACATTCTTGCTCCTTGTATGGATTTTGGTTGTCCTGCTATAGGTTTTGGGCGAGCAGGACGAAATGTTCTTTTAGAACTAAAAAGGCCTGACAGGTATGTGTGTACCCGTCAGGCCTGTTGTCTCAAGGCATCATAAGGACCATAATAAATAGACCCATAAGCATGCTCATTGCTGCTTAATATTACCTGTTTTTGGTTTTCTGTGCAACTGACAGATTTGTCAAGATTGGTATCCGCATGAGCAACACGTGGAGTTTTTGGGGTCGTACGCTTTCTCACAAAGATAAAAAGCGTTTTACTCCCCAAAAACAAACAGATCACCAATCGACTCGCGTAAGAAGTTATGGCGAATGGCATCCGCAAAAGTAGATGCAACAGATAGCACTGTTAGCTTGGGATTCTGTCGTTCGGGCGGGATGTGGACGGTGTCTGTCGTTACGATTTCGCTGATTTCGGGGAGGGCAGCCAAATGGTCCAGCCCGCCACGGGTGAAGACGCCGTGCGTGCACATGACCAGGATGTCTTCTACACCCTCTTGAATGAGCAGGCGACTGAGTTCCAAAATGGAGCCGCCGGTGGCGATCTCATCGTCATAGACCAGCGCGTGTTTGTGCCCGCGTACGGTGCTTCCGACCAATCCGTTGATGCGCACCTCTGTGTCTGAAACACGTTCTTTGTTTCCGGCTGCAATTGGCAAGCCTAGGCTTTGGGCGAAGCGGGCAGCAGACTTGGCCTGTCCCATATCGGGTGAGACGATGATTGTGTCGCCCAAGTCCCGTCCGGTGAGATATTCGTGGAAAACGCGCCTGCTGCTGAGCGGGTCGGTGGGCAGGCCGAAGAAGCCGTGCACCTGCGGAGAGTGCAGCATCATGGTCATAACGTGGGTGGCCCCGGCGGTCTTGAGCAGGTCGGCCACCAGCCGGGCAGTGATGGAGATGCGCGGGGCGTCCTTTTTGTCGGAGCGGGCGAAAGAGAAGTAGGGGATGATAGCGTGCGCTTCGGCGGCCGCGGCACTGCGGGCGATGTCGAGCATCATTAGCAACTCCACCAAGTGGTCGTTGACCGGCTGCGAGAGTGACTGCACGATGTAGACCTTGCGGTAGCGCACGGACGCGCCCAGTTGCACGTACAGGTTGTCATTGCTGAAACGCGAGACATGCGTCTCCTCGAGCGGGACGCCCAGCTGTTTAGCGATCTTGCCTGCCAGTTGTTGATTGGAACTGCCACTGAAAAAGCGTACATCGGAGGGATTGATAGAAGGTTTATTCATTCTTGTTTTCAAGTTAATAAATAGGACGCAGATAATCACCGACTTTAAAGAATTTCACAGACATCTCGTTTTTTTTATCTGCATGATTCTGTCTCACCTACCTGATCTGCTTACCTTACCTTCAGTCCAATAAAAAGGTTTTCCCAGATTCATAAACTTCAATTTCACCACTCCGATATAACGTCACCACACCACCACCCAGCACATGCCAAGCCCTACCTTCTGTTAGCATACCAGTGCACTCGTCGATACCGAGCAGGACCACGCTGGGTAAAAATGCTTTCAATTTACCCGCCCAATTCTTTCCAAAGGTATTATGATGCGGAAAAACACAAGTGTTAGGTACCAGATTCAATCCATATTCTACTTTATTCCCACCAGGGTCAAAATAGTACTCACACATCACCATCGCCCCAGCGCTGGATCCAGAAATGACAGCCCCATTACCCCAAGCTTCCAGCACAGCCTGCCAAGCTTTGCTATCTTTCAGCGTTTGGCCAAGATAGTGTGTGAATCCCCCTAGCATGTAGATCAATTTTGCTTTGCGAAGTGTATCTGCGATTTCAGGATTTTTCGCGCTTTCCTTATTGATCAGCAGCACAGGTTCCACGTCGGTAGCACCCAGGCTACGGAACCAGAGGATGCCGTTATTGCCGGCTCGTAAGTGGTTTTTGTCTGGTGCCGCAGCGGTCGGGATAATGCGAATGGGCGCATCTACTCCACCTGCCAATTCGATCGCCTGCAGGTCGGGTTCACGCATCGCGCCGCCAAACTCCGCGCCGCCTGCCAAAAGCAAGTAACCCATGTTTAACCTCGCTATTGATTTCGATTAAGCGTAAACTGTACTTACTCAAGATTTCGGGTGCTCAGAAATAAAAGTCTGTTTTCCATTTTATAGATGATCAGGCGCACGCACAGGTCATGCAGGCGATGATAATCTTCTACCACTGGAGCGGTATCAATAAACAAATCTATCTGTAATTCTCGAAAAATTCATAACCGCAATCCTATTATAACAATCATCTAAATCGTTCAAAAATAAATTCCCCGATTTTTGTTTTTTCCTTTACAATTAGGGCATGAACCGCGCTAAGAATAATCTGTACAATATTAATTTTGGAACTACTATCCCGCCTGAGTAACCACCTCCACAGGAACGGGTCTTTTTCATATCCGAAGCCAGGAGGCCTCGGATTTTTTTATTTCTACCGTAAGTTTCAATCTTGCGGTATGACAGGAGTGCTTTATGTCATCTTATGATGGATTACTTGCCAAATACGGACACTTGCTTGATCTGCCTTCTCATACTGAACGTGTAAATCTTTTGGAAGGCAACACTCCTCTTATTTCAGCCCAACAGCTTGCTTCCGCTATGGGTGGCGGATTCGAGCTGCGGATCAAATACGAAGGCCTCAACCCTACAGGCTCCTTCAAAGATCGCGGCATGACCGCCGCCATAAGCGAGGCTTTGGGACGCGGAACTAAAACCGTCATTTGTGCCTCAACCGGGAACACCGCTGCCTCTGCTGCTGCCTACGCCGCTCGTGCAGGGATGAAATCTGTTGTATTGATTCCTCAAGGTAAAGTTGCTTCCGGGAAGTTGGCAGGGGCTGCTTCATATGGAGCGCAGGTTATCCAGATCGATGGCTCATTTGACGATGCTTTGACAATGGTAGTCGAGATCACAAACAAACATCCTGTTGGGCTGGTCAACTCGATTAATCCGTTCCGCATTGAAGGGCAGAAGACTTCCGCCTTCGAGATCTGCGATGACCTCGAATCTGCACCTGACTGGCTGTGTCTGCCGGTCGGTAATGCAGGTAACATCACCGCCTATTGGGCCGGTTTCAAGCAATATAACCAACTCAAATCCACCGGATTGCCGCATGTGCTAGGCGTGCAGGCTGCCGGTTCTGCGCCGCTGGTCTTAGGACATCCCGTCGAGCAGCCAGAAACCATTGCAACCGCCATCCGGATTGGAAAAACGGTGCGTGGAGAGCAAGCATTACAAGCTGCTGAGGAGTCTGGTGGGCGCATCATCGCTGCCACTGACGCGCAGATTCTCGACATGCAAAAATTGCTGGCTACCACTGAAGGCATCTGGGTGGAACCAGCCTCCGCAGCCGGGCTAGCTGGATTAGCGTTGGAAATCACCAATGGAAAGCTGAATCCAAAGGGTAAGCGCATCGTGGCGGTCTGTACTGGACACGGCATGAAAGATCCGGACATCATTACCAAGTCTATGCCCAAACCGCAAATCGTCACACCAAAATTGGGAGCGTTGGAAGAAATCATAGTAAGGTAAGAATATTGATTATGAAAATACATGTAAAAGTCCCCGCAACAACGGCTAACCTTGGCCCGGGTTTCGATGCCCTAGGATTGGCGCTCAATTTATGGAACGAAGCGGGGTTCACAGACAACAATAACGGGGGCATCACGCTTACTGTGCAAGGGGAAGGCAAGGATCAACTCCCTACCAACGCCGAGAATGCCATCGCCGAAGCCGCACTACAAATCTATAAATTGACCGGAAAAACCTGCAACGGACTGCGCATCGACTGTATCAACCGTGTTCCACTCGGCTCCGGGATGGGGTCCAGCTCGGCTGCTATGTTGACCGGGATGCTAGGCGCAAATGCCATGCTCGGGACCCCGATGACAGACGAGCAAATCCTGAAATTGGCTATCGAGACCGAGGGCCACCCTGACAACGTCGCCCCCGCTATGCTAGGCGGCTTGGTAGCTTCAATCGTATATGAAGACCGCGTGGTTTCGATGAAACTGCCTGCCAAAGCCAACCATGGGTCGATCCATGCCACAATCGTGCTGCCTGATTTCGATTTCCCCACTAAACAGGCGCGTGCACTTCTGCCTAAGCAGGTCGAGCGAGCAGATTCTATCTATAACATCAGCCGTGCAGTGCTCGTCACCGAAGCTTTGCGCACTGGCGATCTGGAACTATTGGGTATCGCAATGAAAGATAGCTTGCACCAACCCTATCGTTTACCGGTTATCCCCGGTGCAATTGATGCGCTGGAAGCAGGCAAAGATGCTGGCGCTGCGGCAGTGGCATTATCGGGAGCAGGCCCGAGCCTGATTGCATTTTCGTCGAAAGAAGAGGCAGCTATCGGTGCGGCAATGAAGCGAGAATTTGAAGTCGCTGGTTTGAGTGCCCGTATCTTTAAGTTAGGAACCAGCTATGAGGGCGCGGAAGTCAACATCATCTAGCACGTCAAACATAGGAGAAACGGTTAACCTGATATGATACATATCACCCTTAAAACATCCCCAATGGTAGATGGCTTTGAGCATTTTTCCTGTACAATAATTAAGTACCGTAGATTGTGACACCGCCATAAAGCGGTAGGATAACTACATGAAGCGGTACAAGCAAGGAAAATTCGCAAGGAAGGAGTATCAATGAACGAACGCGTGGCTATTGTCGGCGTAGGTTGGTCGGGGTTCCGCCCAACAACGCCAGAAGTCTCGTACAAAGAATTGATGTACGAGGCTGCCGTCCGCGCCTATGATGATGCAGGCGTGGATCCGCGCGCTGATGTGGAATCATTCGTCACTGTGGCGGAAGACTTTCACGAAGGCACAAGTATTTTCGATGAGTACGTGCCTGATCAGATCGGCGCGGCAATGAAGTCGGTCCACACAATTCCAGGGGACGGCCTGCACGGCCTTGCAACTGCCTGGATGCTGGTACGCACCGGGCAGTTTGATATTGTAATGGTGGAGGGCCATAGTAAGGCCAGCAATATCCTGACCCTGCCAGAGATCACAGCACATGCACAAGACCCGGTACTTAACCGCCCGTTACGCCTGAACACACATTTTGTGGCCGGCATGGAAATGCAGCGCTACCTGTTCGAGAGCGATAATACGCGTGAACAGTGTGCAGCCGTGGCCGTCAAGAACCGTTATAACGCGCTGAAGAACCCACTGGCTTCCTTTGGCGCAGATCTGACGCTTGAGGATGTGCTCTTTGGCCCGCCGTTGGCCTGGCCATTGGGCGTGCGTGAAACCGCCGAGCATACCGATGGCGCGGTCGTGATGGTATTGGCTTCTGAAAAGGTAGCCTATAACTTGGCTGATAAACCTGTCTGGATTCTTGGCATGGGTTGGTGCAACGATTCGCCTTCGCTGGAAAGCCGCGAGTGGGGCAACCTGCCTTACATCGAAAAAGCGGCACACATGGCTTATCGTCAGGCTGGAATTGGAGATCCGCTGAACGCGATCGACCTCGCCGAAGTAGATGATCTATACGCCTACAAGGAACTTCAATCACTGGAAGCGCTGGGCTTCTTCCAGCCCGGTGAAGCTGGTTCCGCCACAGCAGATGGATTCACATCTCTGGGCGGGAATTTGCCAGTAAACGCGTCGGGCGGCAGCCTGGGCGTCGGTTCCCTGCTAGATGGCACCGGCCTGCAGCGCACACTTGAAGTAGCTTTGCAATTGCGTGGTGAAGCAGGGGCGCATCAGATCGAAGGCGCCGAAGTGGGATTGGCTCAATCCTGGCGCGGTGTTCCTACAACCAGCGGCGCTGTCGCCGTGCTGAGCAACTAGGAGGTTGAACATGAGTATGAGAAAAGTTGCAGTCGTCGGCGCGGGAATGACCAAGTTCGTCAGACGTGCTCAAGAGACTCCCAAAGAACTCTCCTGGCAAGCCTCACGGGCTGCGCTACAGTCCTGCGAGTTAACCATGGACGATATTGATGCAGTCTGCATGGGCACAGCTCCGGACGCTTTCGATGCCGTCCATATGAAAGGCGAATATTTAGCAGATGGCGCGGGTGCCTGGCGAAAGCCTTATATGCGCTCGTACGTTGGCGGCGGGACGGGCGTGTTTGCACCCATTCAGGGGTGGTACACTGTCGCTTCCGGCCTGGCAGATGTGGTAATGGTGGTTTGCGAGGAGAAAATGTCCTCCTACTACCCACACGCGCAAGCCGCCTTTCTAACCATCTTCGATCACACCACCGAGCGGGCTCTCATGCCTAATTTGTTGTGGATCTTCGCCATCGAGATGAACCGCTACATGAACACTTACGGGCTTGATAAGAAAGATATCGCCCGTGTCTCGGTGCAGCACAAGCGCAATGCAGCCGAACATCCATGCGCGCTGCTGGGTGAACCCGAGATCACCGTTGAAGATGTACTCAACTCGGAGACACTGGCCTGGCCCGTGCAGCGATTTGATGTTTCACCGGTGTCGGACGGGGCGGTAACGATTGTGATGGCGGCCGAACATGTCGCCAAGCGGCTGACCAGCAAACCGGTCTGGGTTGAGGGTGTGGGCTGGAATCTGGATACAGCCTACTGGACCAACCGCGACCTGGCCTATCCACGTTACGTGGAATATGCCGCCAGGCAAGCCTATGAGATGGCCGGCATCAAGGAACCGCGCAAGGAAATCCATATCGCCGAACCGTATGATCCCTTCGATTACAAAGCCCTGCATCACCTGGAAGGATTAGGATTGGCCGACCGTGGTAAGGCAGTAGATTTGTACATCGACGGCACCGCTGCACCAGACGGGAATATGCCTGTTTGTCCCTCCGGTGGGCTGCTGGGTGTAGGTAACCCCATCGCTGCTGCAGGACTGATGAAGATCGCCGAACTGTTCTGGCAGTTGCGCGGTGAGGCCGGCGGCCGTCAGGTGCCGGGACAACCCAAACGCGGACTGGCCCAGGCCTGGGGTGACCTGATGCAAGTCGGCACTGTAGTCATCCTGGGAAGGTAGGAGCTAACAATGACTGCTAGATTCAAAGAATTCCACGGCACTTCCCTGAGCGAGAAAGACTTCGACGAAGGCAAAGTGCTGTTCAACCACGACGAACTGAAAGCTGATTACGCCTGGGATACCGGCGTCGGTATCGGCGCATATTTAGCGGGATTGAAACGGGGACAGATTTTAGGCAGCTATTGCGGTACCTGCCGCAAGGTGGTCGTCCCGCCGCGCACTGTCTGTGAATGGTGCTTCAAGCCCATGCAGGAATACGTCTCTGTCAAAGATACCGGCACAGTAAATACTTTCTCACTGTGCTACGTGACCTGGGATGTGCAACGCATCAAAGAGCCCGAGCTTCCAGCCGTTATCGAACTGGACGGAGCCTCCGAGTTAAGTGAAACATCGACCATCGTGGGCGGCATCATGCACAAGCTCGGTGAAGTAGACCCGAAGAAGATAAAAATCGGGATGCGCGTACAAGCCGTTTGGAAGCCGGAAGATGAGCGCGAAGGCGCCATCACCGACATAATGTACTTCAAGCCGGTTGGGTAGGAGGTGTGAGATGACATTACTCGAACGTGATAAAAACGCCCCTGTTGCCTGGAAAGGCAGTTTGCCGGTTCCCGGTCGCTACACCTACGGACTGGCCGGTGAGCGCTTCTTCCGGGCGCTCAAGGATGAGGGAAAGATCATGGGCAGCCACTGTCCGGATTGTGATCACACCTACGTCCCGGCGACGGTTTTCTGCGAACGTTGTTTAGGTGAATTGACCGACTGGAATGACATGGGCCTGGAAGGTGAACTACACACCTTCACAGTGCTGTTTGTCGGCTATAATGGCGAACCGCTGCAAAAGCCTGAAACCGTAGGTTTGATCTCCTTCGGTGACGGCGGCCTGGTACACCGCATCGACGGGACCCCGGATGATTTGTTCATTGGGATGCCGATGAAGGCTGTGCTCAAGGCCAAAGCCAAACGCGAAGGCTCGATATTAGATATTGAGGGCTTCAAGCCTGTTGAATAGGAAATAGTAATTAATTGGAAGTTGCAAGTCAATAATACTTGCAACTTCCATCTATCGAAGAGGGATTTCATGTCTGAAATTGATCCAGCTGCAATTGAGACTGGTGTATGGCTTTGGGAACAGTTTGGTCAAGGAATTATAAACAAGGCATCTGAAAAGTTAAAAAAACAGTGGAAAAAGTTTACATGGAAAGATGCTGAACAAAAATATCGATCTCATTTAAAAGAGTTACATAGCACTACCAGATTGTTAGGCAATCCAAAGGCAATTGAAATTGAAGGAATCTTTACGGATGTGTATGTGCTTGATCAAATGACAGCATTTCAAAGATATAGTTTACATGAATTACAAAAGCACACCTTTGATGATCGAAAAGAAGTAAACCCCATAAATAAGCGGAAGCCAATTCTTAGCCAAGTAGTAAAAAAAGATAGGTTATATATTTTAGGAAAGCCAGGGGCAGGTTAAACGACTTTTTTAAAGTATCTTACTTTGCAAGCTTGCAATGGAAAAATTGATAGAACACCTATTTTTGTTTCACTCAAAGAGTGGGCAGACAGTGGGATTGGTGACATAGTTGATTTTATTGCATTTCAATTTGAAGTCTGTTCATTCCCAGATGCAAGAGCTTTTTTGGAAAAAATTCTAGAAATTCAATCAGATGCTCCCCTAATTATGTTTGACGGTTTAGATGAAGTGAATCAAGAAGGAAATTTGCGAGCATCAATAATTCAAAAACTCACAACGTTTTCAAAAAAATATAAATTTACTCAAATAATTATCACCTGCCGAATTGCAGCTGTTGAGTATTCGTTTGAACAATTTGATTATTTAGAAATAGCTGATTTTGATGAGCGGCAAATTCAGCTATTTGCTAAAAACTGGTATCAAGGGAATCAAGCCAACTTGAAGAAATTTTTAAAAGAAATCAATAAACCAGAAAATAGCGGCATCAAGGAGTTAGCTCGAACACCCCTCTTACTCGCTCTTATTTGTCTCACTTTTGACGAAACACTAACTTTACCCGAAAGGCGTGTTGAATTATATAGAGATTCTCTGATTCACTGACAGAACTATGAAAAAGGTAGATGCTCACGGGATAAGGC
>CAZCPP010000132.1:0-10103 GCA_964500655.1 uncultured Anaerolineaceae bacterium
TGATTGTTGGGGCAACTGCGGAAGCAGCGATCTCACCAAGCGTCCAAATGCCAACGCTTATAGCATAAAGGGGAAATGTATTTGCCAATGCGCCAAACCCAAATCCCAGACCAAGAAAAATAGCAGACACTGCCATGGCCTCGAATCTTGGCCAGCGCCCGGCTATGTTACTGATGGGGATGCTGATGAGTACGATTAAAAAGCCGTTCACGGCTATCGCGAGGCCGTATTGCTCCGGTTCTAAGCCAAATGACTACATATCAACTGGCAGGGTGACGAATCCCTGCATGTATACAACTCCAAAAAACAACGCTAATAGCGAAAACAGAAGCAAGATTGGTTCTTCCTTGAGTTGAACAAGACGCTCATTTATGGTGGTCTGTTTGTCATCTTGGATCTCTACCGGGCGAGTTTCCCGAATACCAAAATATACGATCAGTCCAAAGACCAAGGTAGTTAGAGCGTCACCGATAAATAATGTCAGATATGCATAGTTGGCCAAGATCCCAGCTACGACCGGAGCAATGGCGGCGCCCAAATTGATGGCCCAATAGTTATACCCATAGGCGCGGGTACGGAATTCTGGTGGTACTAAATCCGCAATCGCGGCGCCTACTGCCGGGCGGTAAAGATCAGTAAAAAACCCAACCAGAAATGTTGAGATAGCAATTAGCGGAAGATTACGGGCCAAACCGAGGGTGATCATGGCTGCAGGAGTGACGAGGAAACTGATTAACATCACGGGGCGCCGTCCGAGACGATCGGCTAGCTCACCGCCTGTCAATTGTGCAATAAATGACCCAGCACCGAAGAGAGAGACCATTAAAGCCGCCTGGCTGACAGGTATTTTCCTCTGGGAAGTGAGATAGAGTGTCAGGAAAGGGATGACGAAACCGCCAAGACGGTTAATTAGTGTGCCAGTCCACAGCAACCAATAAGTTGGTGGCAGGCCTTCGGTCAGAGATTGGATGCGCTTTGATATCATTATTCTCTAATTCTACTAATAAGAGCGGAAATATAATATATGTTCTAAAAAAGAAAGAGCCTCTCCAGGAGGCTCTTTTCTAGATATGAGGTAGGGATTATATGTTAAATGCCCATTCGCCTTGGCGCATGACCGGTTCGGTGGAACCATCGGCATTGAGACCATCAATGTCCATTTTATCGGACCCGATCATAAAATCAACATGCACCATACTGACGTTGCCGCCGCGGGCTTGGAATTCTTCATTTGACAGGTTATTGGCATCATTGAGTGTGAATTTGTAGGCGCGACCTAGCGCTAGATGGCTGGCTGCATTCTCATCAATCAAGGCATCGTAGAAGAGATGTCCACGCTGGGAGACCGGTGAACTGTATGGAACCAGTGCTACTTCGCCCAGGCTGGAGGCGCCTTCATCAGCGTTAACCAGGTTTTTGAGCACGGCTTCATTTTTCTTTGCCGAAGCTTTGACTACATGTCCATTTTCAAAGGTCAGGCTAAAACCTTCCATCAGCGCACCGCTGTAGCTCAAAGGCATAGATGCACTGAGGTGGCCGTTTATTTGGTCTTTATGGGGCAAGGTAAAGATCTCTTCTGTGGGCATATTGGCAATATAGAAAATGCCGGTCTGGGTAGTGCTTCCAGCGCTGTTCCAGAAGTGCCCTTGAGGCAAACCAACAGTCAGGTCGGTCCCTGGGGCATTGTAGTGCAGAGCAGTATATTGTTTAGTATTCAGGTATTCGCTGCGAGTTCGAAGGTCTTTGACATGTTTTTCCCATGCAGCAACGGGATCGGGTTGGTCGATGCGGGTGATGGAGAAAATGGCCTCCCAAAGCTTTTTTTCAGCCTCAGCAGGTTTGAGACCTGGGAATACCCGTTTGGCCCAGGTTTGACCAGCGGCAGCAACCACCAACCAATTTATCTTATTCTGGCCAATCAATTCGCTGAATTCTTCGTAACGCTTCAAGTAGACTTTTTGAACCTGCCCAACAATTTCCGGATCCTCATCTTCCATCAAATTAGGGTTGTTCGAGCGAATGGTCAATGCTGCTCCATCCTGTTCGAACAAGTCCATGGCGGCCTTCACTTGCCAATCTGAGAATTCATCGAAAGAGTTGCTTGGGGCCATTTGTACGCGTGTTTTAAGCAGTTCTTCGTCGCCCCATAGTACATCCACATAGCGGGCGCCAGCTTTATAAGCAGCTTTGGCAACCTCTCGTACCAACGGCGCAACGTGTAGCAGTACACCACGGGTAGTAAGACTGTTGATGAGTAAACGCTGGCCTTCACGCAGGTTTAGACCGACGCGCACGATCAGTTCGGCATATTTTTGAAGTGATTCTTGAGATGGAAAGGACATTGTTTTTCCTTAGAAGTTGGGAATTTTCTCTAGTATAGCATGTGAAATGTAAGCCTTTTTGCCCATTGTGGTGTTGTATATTTTCGAGAAGCCACTTATTTTATGGACGGGAGTTTTGCATGCTCACTATCCAGAAAATTAATACTAAAAACAAAGCCCAAGTCAGGCGCTTTGTTCGATTTCCTCATCGATTGTATAAAGATTGTCAACAGTGGGTACCTTTGCTTGATGTTGACGCGTTTGCATATCTCAACCGCAAGAAGCACCCTTTTCATGAACACTCAGATGTGGATTTCTTTTTAGCTGTACGAGAAGGGGAAGTGGTAGGACGCATTGCGACAATTGAAAATAAGCCTTTCAATCAATATCACAATACAAAGAAAGCAAATTTTTATCTATTCGATTGTATAAATGACAATGATGTATCCGGTGCTCTTTTTATCACAGTGTTTGAATGGGCTAAAGAACGAGACCTCGATAGCATTGTAGGACCAAAGGGGATGGGATCCCTGGATGGATATGGTGTACTAGTTTTGGGGCACGATCGTCGCAGTACGATGACTATGCTCAACTACAATTTTCCATATTATCAAGAATTAGTTGAAGCACAAGGTTTCGAAAAAGAAGTGGATTTCGTCTCCTGCTATTTGCCAGCAGACAACTTTAAAGTTCCTGAGAGGGTTGCCCGCATAGCAAAACGTGCAATGAAACGCGGCAATTTGGAAGTTAAACGCTTTGAAAGCAAAAAGGATATGATTCAGTGGACACACCGTATTGGCAAAGCCTACAATGCTTCCTTCGTAAACAATTGGGAGTACTATCCCCTAACCCAGCGAGAAATCGATTTTGTGGTTGAGAATATTATGATGGTGGCTGATTATCGCCTGATCAAAATCATCGTGCATGGCGAAGACGTGGTCGGCTTTTTATTTGCTTTCCCGGATGTCTCTTATGCACTCCAACGGGCCAAAGGCCGATTGCATCCCCTTTCATTGGTGAATTTGTTGCTGGACATGAAACGCACTAAAAGTGTTTCTGTCAATGGAATGGGAATTTTGCCAGAGCATCAGGGGCGTGGAGGTAATGCCATTCTTTATGCAGAAATGGGGTATACGCTACAAAATTTCGGTCAATTTGAAAATGTAGAAATGACCCAGGTAGCCAAATCAGCTGAACAGATGCGCGCGGACTTAAAGAATCTGAACGGCGTGGAATACAAGAACCATCGCGTATATCGGAAATCGATTTGAACTGAAAATTGAAAGGAATCGATATGAAACACCCACTTGAGAATTTACCCCTTTCATCTCGCAAGCCCCTCTTCTGGCCATTTCTAATCGGGACCGTCATCCTGCTGATCGTTTTCATATTCATGGACGCCCCCCTGCAGCCATATAGTATTGTCGCGTTTGAGTTTGCGGGGAACACCAAGAATACGGCAGATATTCTTCTAACATGGGACGAACACGCTGACTTATTTGCCGCCTTTGGACTTGATTATCTCTTCATGCCAGTCTACGCCACTGCACTGGCGTTGAGTATTTTATTGGCTGCGGGTAAGCATAGAGGATGGTTTGAGATTTTGGGTACCTGGTTGGGATGGGGCGCCTTCGCTGCAGCATTGTTCGACGCGGTTGAGAATTATGCGCTAGCTCGCATGCTGCTGATGGACGAAATTCGGTCGTCATTTCCGGAAATGGCAGCCTTGTGTGCTGCGATTAAATTTGGGTTGCTGGGATTGGGATTGATTTATGCGCTGGCAGGGTGGTTGTGGTCAGAGAAAACTTGATCACCACCAGAAGCTGAAAAGACTGATATTTGCAGTAACTCTTTTTACAATGTCATATTAATTTCTCGGCCCATGTCTATCCTTTCATTGGCCTCTGCTTTGTGTGTGGGGAGAATAACGTGGAACTTGCTACCCGGAAAATGGACTGCGTCATAGCCAGGGCTTTGTACCCAGATGTGCCCTCCATGCGCTTCGACGATACCCTTCGAGAGCGCAAGACCTAACCCTACGCCTCTACCCTTAAATCCTGAATTGCTGGTGGATTGATGCCCTAATTCGCCAGGCTGGTAGAACTTGGTGAAGATTAACTCATGATATTCCGGGGCTATGCCTACACCGGTATCACTTACCGTAATTTGTATACCTCCGCGTGGAATAAATTCGTTGCCAGTCGGCACAATCTGTCCGCTAATGGTGATCTTGCCATCGTTGGGGGTAAATTTGATGGCATTGGTTACCAAGTGATAAAACAACTTTTGTAAACTGTTTGGATCAGCTTTGATATAAGGGAGTGCTGGTAATTCAAGTGCCAGGGATTGGTTGCGTCCAGCAAAATCTTGAGCCAAGCTGAAACAAACTTCCCGCACAAGTTCTGCCAAGTCGATGGGCTCCAGATTTAGTTGTTTATTACTCGCGTCGATCTGGGAGACGTCGAACATCGAGTCAACTATCTCATTTAATCGCGTGGTACCATCGTGCAAGCCCTGCAGAGCGGTTTGAAAGCTTGGGCTTTGGTTAGGATCTTTGACTAACATTTCTATGTAACCACGCATGGCTTTCAACGGTGTACTTAACTCGTTAGAAGCAATACTGATGAAATCAGACTTTGTGCGGTCGAGTCGTTCCAGATCACGGTTGGCTTTATCGAGTGATTGGTATGCCTGACGAAGTTCCTGGTTAAGGTTCATGAGGTTATCAACCAAGCGAGCATTTTCCAATGCAACAGCTGTCTGATTGGCGAGAGCGCTTAGCGTTATCAAGTCCTGGTCGGTGTAACGGTTACCAGAGAGCTTGGGGCCGAAGGCCAGCAATCCGATCCAGCGGCGTTTCGCGATAATTGGCACGTACACTTCGGATTTGGTGGCAATGAACCATTCACGCTCGGGGCGGGTGAGCGAATTATATGACGGTAGCAAGTCCATGTCATATTGCAAAAGCGGACGCTGCTCGCGCGTAAAATAATTAATAATGGGACTGGTCTCCAGAATTATCCCGACCTTGATCCTACGCTCACCCGGGTTTCTTACCGCCCGCAGGTAGTAAGTTTTCCGTTCGTCTTGGTCGGTATCCTGGTCTACCAGGAAAAGAAAGCCACGTGTAAGGCTTAAAGATTCGATGATCAGGCCTACCGCAATGCTGGCCAGACGCTGCATTTCGAGAATGTTGCTGATGGCCTCGCCATATTCTTGCAATGTTCGACTGGCATCGAATTGTTCCAGATTGAGCCAACTATCGACCCAGCGTCGAACAAAGCCAAGTAGGGGCGAAAACAGGGTTGCCAACACCAGCGCAATAATCGCTCCGACCACCAGGGGGTTGAAATTCGGTACGGCGCGGAAAAGTGTTTGGGATAAGGCAAACCCTGAGATATAGAAAACAACGATTAGTAAAGTAGTAATGACATAGATCAATGTGCTTCGAAGGATCTGACGCACATCGGGCATGTTGTGTGTCAGCACTACGAAGCCTATCAACCAAGTGGCAGCCAACCGTAGGGGATTACCGGCTAATGAGTTATTGCTAAAGATCATTACATCATTGAGGATAATTAGTAAGAAGAAGGGCCACCAGTATTTCAGGCGGTTACGATACAAGGGTTGGTTTGAGCGCTGGTGAGCTGTTCTGACAGCTATTAGTGCGATGAGGTTGAAGATTAGCCAACCTAACAAGATCAGATATTGTGGCAGGTCGGCACGCGTCATGGACCATTCCCCAACGGTCCAAATGATTTCGGGCAGATCGAATACATCTTGTGTGATCAGAATCAGTACAACCATCAATATCCCTGCCAAGATCAACCACGTCCACCCTTGCCGGCGCAGAAAAACAGTCACAACCAACAACATTACAATCGAGAGCAATAACGCCGCGTATGATTGATAAACCTGAAAGGTTGCCTCACTTATGGTCCCTGTCAATCCTCCACGCCAAAATGCCTCGCCCAAAGCCAGCAACAAGCCCCCAAAAACGTATAAACCTAGTAGGAAATGAACTGGTTGGTGACCGTCTTGTCCGCGAATGGCTCTAACGATCACCGGTACGTACAACACGGCAATCAGTAAATACACAACCAAGTCGGTGAGTTGCAGAGTTGAGAGCATTTGTGAAAGTATACTCGAATTGAGTTTACCTTTTATGCGGTAAGATTGATAAAACTTCTACTAACCATGTCAGTAAATTATGTCAGAGATTCACGTTTCTAGCCAAGCCCGCAGTAAATACCAGTTTGATGAAGATCTGTTTTCAAAGTCTGGACGTATTGCTATCGTGGATATTGCCACTGCACGCCGCATTGCTGAAAAATTATCTGCGCATCTCCCGGAACCCATACCTGCTTCCGAATTAAACGCAATGGGACTGCTCAACGAAATGCTTGACATCCTCATCCAACAATATAAGCAGCAGAATCCTGAAGCATTTCGGGATGGATTGGATTGGCTGGACTCTCAAATTGGTTCAGATGAGATGGATGCTATCCTGTTACGCTTCATCAAAGAATTCCCGCCGCTGGAGGTATATCGCGGTGAAATCCCCGAGCAGGCATATCTGTACGCTGCAACTGATGATATTTCGCACCGTGAACTATCATTGGAGAAATTGATGCTCCTGTATGTCAGCAATCTCAATACTGCCTTGCAGCCTTATCAGGAGATCTTTGATGACAAGGCTCTCAAGGAAACCAGTACCTATGAGCAAGTACTCTCAACGATAGAAGAATTCTTATCCGAGCAGCCGGGATTAGGTAACCAGGGTTCTAATGAAAGCTTGATCGAGTTATTACGAGAGCCTGCGTTGGCATCACCAGATTCTCTAGGTGGACAGCTTGAATACATCGTAAAAACATGGGGCGATTTATTGGAAGATGATGATCGCCAACGTCTGTTGCGAGGTGTGGATTTTGTGAAGGAAGAAGCCACCCGCCTACCAGGCGATGGTGGTTTTAACAGTCCGGCTCCAGTTTTGGAGTTTCCCGGTCCGCCGGAATACGAACGTTTCAGTGAAGACAGGGAGTGGATGCCTGGTTGCGTTCTGATTGCGAAGAACACTTATGTCTGGCTGGAACAATTATCCCGTAAGTATGGACGTGGGATCAAACACCTGAGCGATATCCCGGACGAGGAATTGGATCTACTAACCCAACGTGGCTTCACCGGGCTATGGCTGATTGGCCTGTGGGAACGCTCGCAGGCCAGCCAACGCATAAAGCAGCGCATGGGTAACGCTGAAGCAGTGGCATCGGCCTACTCACTTTTTTCCTATGATATCGCTGAAGATTTGGGCGGCTGGGAGGCGTTCAAAGATTTACGTTCCCGTTCTTCCAAACGCGGGATCCGTCTTTCGGCGGATATGGTTCCTAACCACATGGGCATTGATTCAAAATGGGTGCTTAAACACCCTGAAAGATTCCTGTCACTTCCAAGTTTGCCCTATCCCAATTACCAGTTCAAAAGCGAGGATCTTTGTGATGACGAGGGAGTAGGAATCGTTATCGAAGACCACTACTACGATCATTCCGATGCGGCAGTGGTTTTCAAGCGTATTGACCACCAGACTGGTGAAGAACACTATATTTATCACGGCAATGACGGCACTTCCATGCCCTGGAATGACACCGCCCAGCTGGATTATTCAAAGGCGGAAGTACGCGAAGCCGTCATTCAGACCATCCTGCATGTGGCGCAAAACTTTCCCATAATCCGTTTTGATGCCGCCATGACGTTGGCGAAGCAACACATGCAACGCTTGTGGTTTCCACAACCCGGTCAGGGAGGTGCGATTCCATCCCGTGCGGAGCATGGCCTTTCGGAAGCTGAATTTGATGCGCTGGTGCCCGAAGAATTCTGGCGTGAAGTGGTAGATCGTGTAGCCGCCGAGGTCCCCGATACGTTGTTGCTGGCCGAAGCTTTCTGGTTATTGGAAGGTTATTTCGTGCGCACCCTGGGGATGCACCGCGTCTATAATTCGGCCTTCATGCACATGCTGCGTGATGAGGAAAATGCCAATTATCGCCAGGTAATGAAAAACGTGCTGGAGTTCGATCCGCAGGTGCTCAAGCGCTTCGTCAACTTTATGAACAACCCTGATGAAAAGACCGCAATCGAACAGTTTGGGAGTGGTGACAAATACTTTGGCGTGTGTACCATGCTGGCAACGCTACCAGGTACCCCTATGTTTGGTCACGGACAGATCGAGGGCTTTCGCGAAAAATATGGCATGGAATACCGAACGCCGAAATTGGATGAAGAGATCGATGGAAACCTGATGCGTGGGCATGAGCGGAAGATTTTCCCATTGCTGTACCACCGTTCGCTATTTGCCAAGTCTGAGAATTTTCTACTCTATGATTTTGTCGACGAAAGTGGTCATATTAACGAAGATGTGTTTGCGTATTCAAACATGGATGAAAGCCAACGCGGCCTTGTAATTTTCCACAACAAATTTACTAAGACCAGCGGTTGGATCAGGACCTCCGCCGCCTTCTTGGAAAAATGTTCTGGTGAGTTGGTGCAAAAATCCCTGGCAGAAGGACTGGATTTGCCGCAGGACGGGTATGTGATTTTCAAAGATTATGTTACAGGGTTGGAATATATACGTTCGTGCGAGGAGTTGTGGAATAATGGTTTTTATGTTGAGTTAAGTGCCTATCAATACCATGCCTTTATGGACTTGCGCTTGGTGGAGGGAGATGAATGGAAGACGGTGCACGATGCGCTAAACGGTGTTGGTGTGGAGTCGATATATGCGAAGAGAGATGAGAGTTTTGGGTAGAAGAAAGTAACTACTGAGAGATCTAAGAAGCCTACAAATAAGTCGCATTATTTAAACATAACATCAGATCAAAGAACAGTTAAAGGCAAAGTTAATTAATAATTTATTGTGAGTGAATATATTTCCCTATGCCATGAAAATTACACACTTCATTCCGGGTCGCCTGAGTGCGATTGTAATGGTAAAACAAGACTCATCCTGAAACTAGGGATGAGTCTTGATAATATTTCAATTTGGTATCATCAATTACATTGCCGAATATCCACCTTGAAAATCGTGCAGCCAGGTCCTAGTGGTGGAGCTTGACCAGGGGACGCGGATCCGGGAGGGGGAACCCCGGGCGGCAAGGGAGCGCAACAACTTTGCTCAGCATAATAGCCGTGTCCTTGCGGGCATAAAGTCGGTTCATTGGTGAGCCCGGTGAAGGTACAGGTTGAATCGCATACCTTGAGATCGAAAGAGATCAGTTCCGGGCCGCGGCAACTCACTCGTAGGGTACCATTATTAACACCTTCAGAATTACAGATCAATTCCGGACTTAGTCCTTCAAAAGTTGAACCCTCTGGCATTTCCAGCAGTGTATAGGGAATTTTACTCACACAAAACTTGTCGATTTCATTAACGATTGGCAAATCGCATTTGGTAGGCAATTCTTGGCAAATGGGAGCGAATTGTGGTGCGCTAGGGACAGGTGCGAGCGGTTGTGTCGGTATAACTGTTGTAGGCTCTTCGGTATTGATGGGTGGTTCAGTAGCCCCAGGTTGAGCGAATGGTAATTGATCGCGAAATATAAATATACCTGCCAGCGCACCGATGAGGATCAATCCAAGAAAAATTGGGATCATATAATTTCTTGACCTGGTGGTAGTTATTTGAGGTATTGTTACATCTGCAATAGTTACGTCAGGGTCTTCCCCCTGCGCGACGGCATCTAAGAGAGTGTCTGAAAACTAGTCAAAACAGTGTTGGTCGGGCAAACTTGC
>CAZCPP010000133.1:0-10019 GCA_964500655.1 uncultured Anaerolineaceae bacterium
AGCTAAACAATTGGGGGTTTCTACTGGCATGATCCGTCAACGATATCAGCGCCTTGTCCAGGAGGGTGTTCTCCAAAGTGTAGCAATAACAAACCCGTTACTCATGGGATTTGCCACAATGGCACAGATCGGCGTCAAGCAGGATGTAAATTGTCAGGTACTAACCGAAGTTGGATGCCAAATTCATTTCAGGTAATGGTTAAGCCTAGAGGCTCAATCTGTAATTTGGATTGTACCTATTGTTATTTTCTTTCCAAAGAGAAGATGTATCCAGATAGCTCGTTTACGATGTCGGACGAACTTTTAGAAAATTACACACGTCAATACATTCAGGCACAACAAATGCCGCAAGTAACCTTTGTTTGGCAGGGTGGCGAACCAACTTTAATGGGCCTGAATTTTTTCCGAAAAGCTGTTGAATTTCAGAGGAAATATGCACGTCCTGGCATGAAGGTTGAAAATGCTTTTCAAACCAATGGCACTTTACTAGATGATGATTGGTGTATATTTTTTAAAGAAAATAATTTTCTTATCGGCATTAGCATTGACGGTCCGCCAGGGCTACATGATAGGTATAGAAAAGATAAGGGAGGGACAGATACCTCTAATGATGTGCTGCGTGGATTGGCATTATTAAAAAAGCACGATGTTGAATTTAATATTCTCTGCACGGTACATGCTGCTAATGTTGAAAATCCGTTGGAGGTTTATCAATATTTTCGGGATGACTTGGGTGTGGAATTTATTCAATTC
This sequence comes from uncultured Anaerolineaceae bacterium, assembly GCA_964500655.1. Taxonomy (GTDB): domain Bacteria; phylum Chloroflexota; class Anaerolineae; order Anaerolineales; family Villigracilaceae; genus JAABUE01. The sequence continues at coordinate 754 of CAZCPP010000133.1, forward strand.
ATTCCGATTGTGGAGCGGGGTAATAAAACGGGTTTTCAAACTGGCAACAAAATCAGGAATCGTTCAGTAACGGGTAAGAAATACGGGACTTTTTTAAAAACTATTTTCGATGAGTGGGTGAGTAACGATGTCGGTACTGTGTTTGTGCAGATTTTTGATGAGGCATTAGGAAAATGGTTTGGTTCACCAGGAGGGTTGTGCGTATTTGATAAGACCTGCGGTCTTGGGTTGGTAATCGAGCATAATGGAGACTTGTTTTCTTGTGATCATTTTGTGGAACCAAAGCATAAACTTGGCAATATTATTGAGACTGATATGATTGATATGGTTACTTCTCACAAGCAATATAAGTTTGGTACGCAGAAACGTGACTCATTACCGCAGTTTTGCCTCGATTGCGAGGTTCGTTTTGCTTGCAATGGAGGCTGTCCAAAAAATCGAGTGAAACATACCCCAAATGGTGAATATGGCTTGAATTATCTTTGTGAGGGTTACCGTGCATTTTTCAATCACATTGATGAACCCATGAGAATAATGGTTAATTTGATTCGGCGTAGACGCCAACCCGCAGAAATTATGAAGCATAAAATAAGCAGACATTCATAATTATCAGGTATTGAGTGTATATCTTTAAAGTTGTTAACAACCACCATGATGCAACAAGGGAAGTTGATCCAGGCCTTGGAGGAAGCCGGGATACGCAAAAACGTAAAAGTCATGGTCGGGGGAGGGTCTGTTACGGAGGCTTACACCAAAAAGATTGGCGTAGACTCTGCTGTCAATCTGGCTTTCCGTTTAGCAGATGCTCCAGAGTAAACCCAGGATAGAAACTGTATTCTGTTAGTTCATATTCATTCCAAAGGAGGCATAAGATGAACTATCGCAAATCACTAAAAGCACTGGTGTTTGGGCTAATTGCGCTTATGTTGGTTATTGGCGCAACGAACTGCGCACCAAAACCGGCTGAAGAACCAGCTGCCGAAGAACCTGCTGCTGAAGAACCTGCTGCAGAGGAACCGGCCGCTGAAGAACCCGCTGCGGAAGAACCGGCCGCTGAGAAAACCAGCATCACTATAATGATGCCGGACGACATAATAGCGTTCAATGGCATCAATACCGGCGGTGGCTATCAACAGGCGCTGGGAGAATTGGTGATGCTCTCGCTGGCGGAAACTGACCCGAACGGTAACAAATACCCGGAATTGGCGGTTGAGATCCCCACCATCGAAAATGGTGGTGTGGCCTTCGACGAAGAAACCTGGTCGATGGCCGTCACCTGGAAGCTTCGCGAAGATGTCTACTGGGCAGACGGCGAGCAGGTCACTGCCGATGATGTCGTCTTCACCTGGGATGCCATGGTAGATTCCGGAGCATGGTACTCGGCGATGGATTACACAGAATCGGTTGAAGCGGTCGATGACTTCACTTTGCTTGTTACCTATTATGAGGGCTATATATTTCCTGACTACGCTCTTCAGTTCGGCGGGGAAGATGTCTTCATTTATCCTGAGCACTACTGTGACGCCGAGCAGGGCTTCTATGAATGGGATTGTGACAATCAACCCTTGAGCAGTGGACCCTACATCCTCGAAGAGTGGGTGGCCGATGATCACCTGACCTTTGTCAAAAATGAGAACTACTTTGAAGAAGGAAAACCGACCATTGACGAAGTCATCGTCCAGATCATTCCTGATGCAGCCGTAGGACAGTCCATGATGCTCGAAGGGGATGCCGATCTTGACTACTGGCCTACTCTAACTACCGGCGTGTTGTACGATGAGCCAGACAATGGCGTCAATTTCCTAAAAGCGCCAACTCAACGCTGGGTATTGCGATTGATCCCCAACCTGACGGCAAAAGGCGATCGTGAGACCCCACACCCGTTCCTCTCTGATAAACGCGTCCGGCAAGCTTTGCGCATGGCGGTTGATGTGGACACGATCATCAATGATATTTATCTCGGCGTTAGTGAACCGATCTGGACGGAATTTTTCCGACCGCCATACAACGGTTGTGATATCCCCAGGCCAGAATATGACCCGGAAGGCGCGAAGGCGCTGTTAAAGGAAGCCGGCTGGGAAGACACCGATGGTGATGGTATCAATGAGTGCCACGGCTGCCCGAACGCTGAAGAGGGTGCACTGATGAGCATGGAATTCGTGATCTACGCTGAATCTGGTGAACTCCTTTCATTGTCGCAGCAACTCATTGCCGAAGACTGGAAAGCGATTGGCGTTGATACAGAACTGCTGAGCGTCGAAGGAGCTGTCTTGTGGGCTGAGGAAGAAGATGGTGGCACTGAACTTGCCGGAAATTTTGAGATGGATATGTGGGATGACGGGTATCCTGGCACCGATCCGTCCGACTTTATATGGACTTACTACTCCTCCGCGAGTAGGTGGAATTTCGGTTGGTGGTTTAACGAGGATATGGATGCCTTGATCGGTGAATTCTATTCGCTGGACGAAGAGTACCGGTTGGAAGTCGCCTGTGAAATGGCAGCCATTCTTGATGATGAACTGCCGCATTTGATGTTTTTCTCTTTACTGGAATCTCACGGTGTTTCTGAACGGATTCAAGGTGCTCAACCCTCAGCCAATGACCAAATAACCTGGAATATTGCTGATTGGACTCTCAAATAAGCAATAAAGCTTGAGTGGCAAGAAGTTAAAGTTAGGATTTTCACTGGAGGTGGGGGTTTCCCACCTCCAGTGAAAATAAATCACTAAACCTTCTGCATAATAAGATAGTTGAAGAGCACAGATGCAAAGCGAGTAGGCGAAATTGCAGTGCTATGCCCAACTGAGGGAGTTCAAAGCCCTGAAATTGATCAGCCCAGCCACAGCGAGGAAGAAGTTGCTATGGGACGCCCGTCGATTGCGATAGAGTTCAGAAACAATACGAAATTTCTTCACACGTCCAATCACATGCTCTACAAGAATACGAGTTTTGTTGATGATGTGATTGTAGAGTTTCTCAAACAAAGTCAGCGGATGGTTGCGCTGCGCACGCTTAGGCTTGTAAACCTTGTTGTCCGGGTAGCGCTCTTCAGCACCTTCGTAACCACGGTCAAGATTGACTTGCACATCGGCAGGGATCGAGTGCATAATCCCGGAACCTGCCAACACAGTAGAATCACTTACGCTGCCTGGCAAGTTACCAGAAACATGCAAGATCAGCTTTTTGGTAGTGAGCAGTTGTGATTTGATGGTATGTTGGCTGCGTTTGCCCGAGTAATACTGCTTGCGCGCCAACTTCTCACTCGGACGCTGAATGGGTTGCTCGGTGGCATCCACCCAGGCTTCTTCAATCTCAGGATGTGCTTCCATGAGATCCTTCAAGGTTTTGATGCGTTTGCCTCCCCCGATTTGGGGCGGTTCATCATGACCACTCAAGAGTTCGTCTTGCATCGGCACGGGCAAAATGCTCAACAACGCTGGCAGCATGCGCTGGTTGATCTCACGACCAACGTTTGTGCCATCTAAATCGAACAGATACCCCAAAAGCGCAAAGGAGACATACAGACGAAAGTACATCAAGGTAACCAATAGACGGTCTTCCAAAGTCAAATTGAAATTCCGTCCGCCGCCTATTTTGCGTTTTCGGCCCGGTCGTGATAGTCGTTCTTTTTCAAATTCAGCATAGACCGGCCGCAAAGCCTGCAATATTTCTGCGAATTGCACGGGCGTTATGCCTGTGAAGGCCTGGAAGTGCTTCGGTATTCTTTGTAATTTCGCGTATGTCATCATAATACTTCAATTATGCACGAGATTTACTATATGTCGTTCAGTTTCCGTTATGTGCTGCCTGCTACCATCCACTAAACGAAACTCAGGTTAGATTAGATTGTTTTTCGGTTAGTACAAATCCCAGCAGATCTTTAGCTGAGGAATATCAAAATTTATCAACGCTACTGATAAAATTTCATAGCTACGAAAAGGAGAATTTATGGTTACAAAAACGCCAGATATCATTCCCTTTGTTTCCCCGATAAAAGCCGACGTGCTGACCCCGTCTGAACTTGCTACAGTGAAAGAAAAAACGCTGCAGCTCTTGAACGATGTGGGCGTGCACTTCCCTTCTTCCAAAGCACTGGATATTTTCGCTGAATACGGAGCACAGGTGGATAGAGAGAATGAAATCGTGCGGCTCTCGCCGGAATTGGTTAAAAAGGCGATGTCTGCAGCCCCACGTTCCTTCATCCTTGGAGGGCGTGAAAAGCGCTTCGACCTGTTATTAGACGGCCGTTGCTCCTATCTCTCCACTGATGGCACCGGGGTGCATGTGATTGACGTGGAAACCCGCGAGAAACGTGAATCCTGCAAGGAAGATATCGCCATGATGGCACGAGTTTGTGACGCGTTGCCACTAGTCAGCTTCTTCTGGCCGATGGTCAGCTCGAAGGAATATGGGCGTACTGCGCCATTACACAATTGCCATGCCAGTCTAATCAACACACTGAAACATGTGCGTGGGGGAACGACTGTGCATCCGCGATTAGCGCCATATATTGTGGAAATGGCAAGTGTAGTTGCCGGAAGCACAGAAGTGCGGGTAAAACGGCCTCCGATAAATGCAAATATCTGTACGATATCTCCACTTAGCCACGATAAGCATGGGATCGAGACCGCGCTTATTTATGCTGAGGCTGGAATCCCAATCAGTTTCATGGCGATGCCCACGATGGGATCTACCGCACCGGCAACACCCCTGGCTGCGCTTATCATGGGGGATGCTGAAGTGATCAGTGCTATAGTGCTAATACAGCTTGCTTTTCCGGGCGCGCCAGTATTTCACGCCGTTTTCACATCTCTGATGGACCCGCGCACAGGTGGGTATATCAGCGAGGTGCCAACTCCATCCTACATCATGGCAAAGCAACTTGCCCATGCCTGGAAAGTGCCCTGCCTTGGCGGCGCCCGGGTAAGTGGTGATGCGCCAGAACTGGGTTGGCAATCCGGTTATGAAGTTGGACTCGGGTCAGGGATGATCGCCATGGCTGGCGGTGACATTTGTGGCTTGATGGGTTTAGTGGGAAGTGCAACGACTCTCTATCCAGAAGAAGTGATTCTCGATCATGATAGCATCTGGCATGTTCATGAGATGGTGAACAATAAAAGGTTTGACGAGATCGACCTGGCTCTGGATGTAATTCGGGATGTAGGGCCACGCAGCCACTTCCTGTCACAGAAACACACCCGAAACCATATCCGGAATTTCAGATTGCCCTCGCTGCTCAGGCGCCGTGGCTCCAAAGGTAAACAGCGCGATCCACTCGAAATCGCATTGGAAAAATTCAAACAGATTGAAGCCACCCACCATCCACAACCGCTACCCGATAAAATCCTCGCAGAGCTAGATCGCATTCTAGATACAGCAGAAAATGAAGCCGCGAGGATTTTTGGAGAGTAAGGGCTAACAAGCCATATACACTTTACGGATCGTTTCTATCACATGGCTGGTACCACACCAGCCTTTGCGCAAATAAAGCACATCCCCCGATTTGACTTCGTATTCATCCCCATCATCACCGATCAGCTTCCAATGTCCCTGGAGAATGTAGCAAAATTCATCGCTCGCTCTTTCCAGGCGGTATTTCCCTGGAGAGCATTCCCATATGCCTGCATCGCGCCCTTCGTCATCTCCGAAGACCTCCATCCAGGCCGTGTTTGGGGAAGTACCCTCCATAGCTGCTGGATGCACACCTGTTGGTTCCAAATCCTGTTTCAATGCTTGTTTGATAACTGGTAATTCCATCATTCTCTCCTTTTTGAATTATTTTTTGAACTGACACTGCCTAGTCTATTATATGCACAAAGGGAGCATCAGCTAAATTTCTAGGTTCTGCAACAAAAAACTTTATCATTACAAATGCAAAAACCGAAAACATCAATGCAACCAGGAACATACTTTGGTATCCGAATAATTTTACCAATCCACCGCCAATGACAGGTGCAACCAATAAAAACGGGCCTGTAAGAGTTTTGGACATGCCAATGTATGTAGGTCGATCTGCTTCAGCGCCAAATTCCATAGCAATGTTCTGATCTGCAAGATATTCCCCGGAATGAGCAAGGCTGATAACTCCAAATACCAGATAAAGCCCCCAAATAGATTTTACAAACAAAAGAGAAAGCAAGCCGAGTATCAAGAACAAGCTGCTTAGCTCCAATACACTTTTATATCCTTTTTTGTCACCCATATATCCCCAGATACCAAATCCAATAATCTCAGCGACTAACATCACGATTGTAAAGTATGCAGAATGCGAAAGTGGCAAATTAAATTGTTGGATACCGTACACAGTAATAAATCCCAGTCCCATAAAGCTTAGAAACACAAGTCCCCTGTTAATTAAGAACTTGAAAAAGTTTTTATCAGCACTCAGAATCTTCCCCATCCTTCTCCACAAATTTAGATTTTTATTATCTGGGGAGATAGAACGTTCAATCTCAGGCTCAATATTCATTGTCAGGAAAACAAATGAAATTGAAACACATTATGAATCCCAGGCCGAACATATATGCGTAATTTGTAGGGTATGCGATATTGATCAATAAAAACCCGGTTACTGTGGCCCCCACCATACCCATCAACTTTCCGAGAATTAATGAGGTACCCCAATAGCGTCCGCGATGCGACACAGGGATAACCGTAGCAATCAACTCCTGCCAGGGTAATGCTACTAATCCGCCTGAAAAGGTTTTGATCATGTAGATCAATAAAATAAATACAGCCGCTCCCCCCTTTTCTAACTTGGGAATTAATAAAGCTCCAATAGCTAGAAATAAAAAAGGAATCCGATCAAGAAATCCTAACTTCAGCACAATCGGTAAGCGTCGATTCTTGCCCTCTAAAAACCTGGCTAAGAATAATTGAGGTAAAAACCAGCCTGCACCCTCCAAGGCTGGAATCAATCCAATTAATATCGGCGAATCAGTTAGCGTACTCATAAACACAGGCATAATGGTATAAGCTGCCGCAAAGCTATCACCAAAAAACCAAAAGCCTGCATCCATTACATTTGCAAAAAAGTTCCGCTTAAAATGCTTGACGATTTCTGGATTAAGAGTATGGGAGTTGGGAATTGAAAAAAAGTTTCTCATTCTTATCCGCAATGTTATTTGTATTGGGTTGCGCGGATTATAGCGAGTATAGCGCAAACCGTCAAGAAAAACGTAAATATCTGATAAATAATTACGAATTCCTGCTTTTTCCATTGACATTTTTACGAATTTCAATATAATGAGAATATGCTTGACGAAAAAGACCGTGCGATAGTTTCAATACTTCAATATGATGGTCGAATCCCCTTCACCAAAATCGCTGATGAATTAAATATTGCTGAAGGTTCTGTCCGTCAACGAGTAAAGCGTTTAATCGATTCTGGAATATTAAAAATTGTTGGTATCGTGGAGCCTGCAGAGATGGGCTGGCACGAAGCCGGGATAATCGGGATTACAGTACAGCCTGACCGCATCACAGATGTAGCTGAAGCTATTGCTCAATTACCAGAAGTAACATACTTAGTCCAGGCTGCAGGAGAGTTTGATTTACTCGCCGAGGTATATTGCGAAGATAGAGATCACTTCGTTTCTTTCCTGAATGATAGATTGCAAAAAATTTCTGGTGTAGAGCGATCACAATCTTTTATTATTTTAAAAATGCACAAATTGTCTTCTCGTTGGGGTGAGGCAGAAGCGCTGCCGAAGGAAATCATCTCAGCTTGAAAAGATAGATACTTGAGCAACCGAAGGAAAAGTTATCACCAGGAAATGCCAATGCGTTGGAACCAGCAATCAGAGAAATTAGCTGATCTCGTTCATCATAAGTCAATGGAGATCCTCACCGAGGTTGGCTTCTGTGTTCCCGAGGAAATAACCCTTTCACGATTAGTGAAAGCAGGATTTATAGTTGACAAAGAAACCAGGATGGTTCGGCTCACTCAGGATTTGCTGGATACTGCCTTGAAGAGCCTGCCCAAAGATGTGGGGTTATTTGATCGATCTGGCTCAACGAAGTTGGATTTTCAAAATGGGTCTAGTTTCATGGGAGCGGGCACACCAGTAAATGTGCTTGATTTGGAAAATGGAAAATGTCGCAATGCCACCCATAAAGATGTGTGCAATTTAATCACTCTTCAAGATGCGCTTCCTGAGGTAGATATTGTACGTCCCACAGTTACCGCAACAGATATGGGCGAGCATTCAGACCTGGTTGAGATCGCTGAGTTAGCTCGACGCACAGAAAAGCCCATCGTCCATCGAACATTGTCTCCTGAAAGAGTTGAGGCGGCTGTCGAGCTGCTGGCAGCCGTAAGAGGCGGAGAAGATGCGCTTCGCACCTATCCGAATTTTGCTACCCTTTACTGCCCTATCAGCCCCGGATACTACACTGAGGAAAATATCCTTTGTATGCTGAAATGGGCAGAGTTCGGCGTCCCGATTACTTTATTGAGCATGGCTATGGGAGGCGCTTCGGCCCCGGTAACACTGCTTGGGGAATTGGTTGTGATCAACACCGATATCCTGGCCTGGATCGTCGTTCTGCAAATCCTGTTCCCGGGCCTGAAGTTGCTTTATGGGAGTGTTTCATCAGTATTGGATATGCGGACGGGGATCTTGCCACTGGGCGCCCCCGAACGCGGAATGGTAAATAGCGGCGCAGCCATCATGGGACACTATTACGGCATGCCGTCGATGTGCGGAGGTCTGTCATCAGATGCCAAAGAGTTGGATGTTCAGGCCGGCTTTGAGAAAACAATCACGGCGGTGCCGCTGCTTCTCGAAGGAGCCAGTATAATTTATGGAGTCGGCGCAACCGATGCCGGGTCTGAAATATCATACAGCCAGATGATCATGGATGCCGAGTTTATCGGAGGCCTGCGCCGGATGATGCAGGGGATCTCAATGCATGAACTTGATGAGGAGGTAGAACTGATCAAATCAAACACTCCACGCGGAAATTTCCTTAAGGAAAAACATACGAAAAAGAATTATTCACGTCACTGGCAACCAGAATTTCTCAATAGGGATGCTTATGAAACCTGGCAAGAAAACGGGGAATCGTTAGAAAATAAATGTCGCAATAAAGCAAAACAAATTTTGCAAGAACACAAGCCCAAACCATTGCTCCCCAATGTTGAGTCTGAGTTAGAACGAATCATGCGACGATTCTTAGGACCAAATTTTGGATTTGACCCGATATAATGAATAACTGTAGTTACGCATTTTCGATTGAAAGCGATTAAGATAGGTGTATGGACA
>CAZCPP010000134.1:0-10007 GCA_964500655.1 uncultured Anaerolineaceae bacterium
TAGATTACCAGTATGGTGACCCGTCTACCCGACTATGTCAACCTATTGTGCACACCCCTCAAATAATTATGTTCAACGTTTCCGTGCGATAAAAAATGTAAATGTACCATCTTCCACCGGTTCTGTTGAAGCGTATTTTTTTACAAAGCGTTCTGTCAGCGCCAGGTTCCATTGGTTGCGGTTAATAACCCACTTACCGGTTAATACCCGTGCAACCACTGATGGCAGGCCGAAATAATGCCCCCATTCTAACACGCGCATCGCAGCCGGAGAAAAGTAGTGCCACCACCGTTCCAGCGTGAATCCGGCGCGTGCCAGCCGGGCCTCCCAGATGTCGGGATCATCAGCATGATGCACACGAGAGATGCGTCGAAACCATTCTGTATAGCTTTTTCCAAGCACACGTGTTATTGAAAGCTCACTCAAGTAGCGTGGATTGGGCACACAAAAATAGAACGGAGAGTCCGGCTTGAGCACACGTGCGGTCTCTGCCAGCACCTCATCAATATTCAGAATATGTTCCAACACAGAATTGCTGAGTGCGCTAGCAAAGTGATTGTTCGGGAATGGAGAGCGTGCACCATCCGCCTCCACCAGCTCGCGATACACACCGAAACTCTTGGCTTCGTGAACGGGACCATGCCAGGGATCGAGGCCAACGTCTATTTTATTATCGAAAGTGAGTGATGCAAAGTGTCCATCTCCACAACCTATATCGTAAATTGGTTCGGTCAGGGTGAAATCCTGATAATAGGTTGCTTCGACACCCCGGATAAGAGCACGGAAATAGGGTAAGTCTTGTAGATTTAGGAAAAGGAAGTTTTTCATTGCCCCTATTTCATCAAACGGGTGAACAGCTTTTCGTACTCAGCCGCAACAGTATCTGGATCATAGTGACGCGCAAGCTCAGATGTATCGCCTTTAAACTTATCCGCTTCACCCAGTACCCCGAGAATTGCTTCCGCTAAACTGGAAGAATCACCGATTTCAGCCACGAGTCCCATACCATGCATCAACACCGGCTGGCGTACGCCTGGCAACGCAGACGGCACGCTCGGGACTCCATTCATCATCGCTTCGATCTGAACCAGACCAAAAGCTTCTGTGGAGTTGAGAGACGGAACAGTCAGGACGTCAAGATTGGGGTAAAAAGCAGCCATCTGCTGTGGATTAAGTACCCCCAGGAACTTCCAGTGCCCGTCCGTTTCGTAAGCGTGGATGCGAGGCATCAATCGCTTGGCATAGGAAAACTCTCCTATCACATCTTCAAATTGCCCGGCAAAAAGCACCTGTGCATTTGGGTACTTATCAAGAATTGCAGGCATAGCATCTAGTAGCACTCCAACTCCCTTTTCCGACGCGAAACGCGCTGCCATACCTATGACAGGATGACGCTCTTTGACATGATGTTCAGCTGCGAAGGATTGGATGGCGTCGGGGTCGATGTCGGGCAATTCAACCGGTGGCAAGATTGGAGTCAGTTTTGATGCGAAACGGGAAATGAACGGAGAATGATCGGCATAGTCTTGTGTGTATGTCACGATATGATCTGCCAATAAGCCAGCCATATTGTTTTGGAAATGCACGACTGTGTTGACTATCCTGTTGAATAGCCCGGATGGAAGCTGCAAGTCGCAATGGTAAGTTAGTACAGCGGGCTTTCCAAAGAGGCGTCCACGAACAGCCACTCCTGGCGCGTCGAACTGTGGTAGGTGCATTTGGACTACGTCATGCTGATAGACAAGCTTGGTAGCAACCCAACCAAAGGTAGGCGCAAGGACACCTTTGCTGAGACGGAAAGCCACTGGTACACGCACAACACGAACACCGTCTATCATTTCTTCACGCTGAAGAGATTTGTCGTATTGGGTGGTCATCACCGTCACTTGATGTCCGCGTTTAGCAAAGGCACGGGCTAATCGTTCAGCGTAGATGGTTAGGCCTGATGTATGAGGGCGATAATATGTTAGAACGGTTAATATTTTCATTTAGCGGGGAGATTATAATGCACTAACAAAAAAGATAAAATTAGTGTCAGCTGGATACGTAAACGGGTGCTTTTTGAAAAGTGTTGCTGTCTTTTTACAAATACGGTTCGTTTACTTCCACTAATTTTTGCTTGAGTTCATTAAGCAATTCTGCTGTTGTATCTCTCATAATCTTTGACAAATCAATTAATTCTTCTGGGTCATTCGCAATGCTATACAATTCAACCTTTTCGCTACCGGCACCACCGTATTTGCGATAGCCAAGATAATATACAAGTTTGTATTCATCTTTAATTAAAGAAATTGTGGCTTTCTCAAACGGTATGTATTTCTTGTTATCACTAGCTTCTATCGCGAAGATTCTTCGATTAGGCTTTGGATACTCCTGGACGAAGGGGGGTAACTCAATTCCTTCGATCCAGTTTTTCGGTGGGCGTCCTGTAATATGAAGTAAAGTAGGGAGCACATCGATAGCACTTGTTTGCGTATAAACATCTGTTCTGCTAGTTCTTCCCGGCTCAAAAATTATTAGGGGGATTCGAATTAATGATTCGTATAATACTGGCGTGCTGTGCCCTATTATCCCCCGTTCAAACATCTCACCATGATCAGATGTTAATATTATCCATGTGTTATCTAGCAATCCAAACAATTCTAAATAATTATAAAATCGGGAAAATTCTCTATCAACATACAGAATAAATTCATCATAATTTGTCCGCGTCTCAAGCAAATACGACGAAGTATATTTTGAAGGTGAATAGAATGGCTTGTCGACAGAGACAAAATTATCATTTTTAAATCGTCGATAAAATTCTTGATGGGTTCTGTAAGGATCATGGGGGGGTAAAAAGTGAAAATATCCCAAGAAGGGTTGAGGAAGATTGTAAAGTTGATTGCTTAACAAATTAATAGAATCTTCTAATAAAAAATAGTTATCCCTTTGGGTGCTTGGAATCCCGCGTGGAAAGTGCAGTTGTAAGTTTGCAATTTGGAATTTTCGATATAGTTCGTAAAGATGTGATAGATATATCGAATATGCATATCCTTCTTCATTTTTTTTTATCGTACGGATCCAACCAACCTCAGATATATCCTTATCATCTTCAAAAAGCGTTGTAATAATGCCATTGTTTGTTAATAAGAATTCCTCAATTGGAATAAAATCTTCGACAAAGTTCCCTAAATATTTCATCACGGAGTGGGCCCACGAATTATGTGTATAGGTTATCTTGAAGTAATCTTGGAATATAGTAAAGATATTCTTGGTTGTGAATGCGATATCTGGCACCTCATTGTGTCGGATTGCACGATGTGTCCAAGGAAGTGTTCCTGTCAACAGAGATGCTGTTCCCGGAGTCGTATAATTTCCACTGGCATAGTGATTGTGGTATACAATTGCTTTTTCAGCTAATTTTGTAAGATTGGGCATTGTTTCCCGCTGATAACCATATAAAGAGATATTATTAGCAGACAAAGCATCAAACACTATTACAATGATATTTTGTTGGTTTTTCTGAGTGTTCTGGAATGAATTCAGGTGGTAAGTAATGTCAGGAGCAGCAAAACTTAGCGGTAAACAGCCGGCCAATTTCAAAAAGTCTCTTCGTGTTATTTGATCTTTCATTGCTTACTCTCAAATATATTATAAACACCATGCAAGTTTTGCCGAACTAGTAATATGGTTCATTTACCTTTACCAATTGTCTTTTTAGCTCATAAAGTAAATCTGCGGCTGTTTCTCGTTTGTTAATGGATAGTTCATTGAGTTCTTCAGGATCATTCTTGATATTATAGAGTTCAATGCGTTCATCGTTTTCACCAAGTTCTGGGTAGCCAACATAATAGGTCAATTTATATTCTTCTTTAAGGAATGCAATGGTAGCAACGGTTATTGGTGAATCCATTCGGTTTTTTCTGGATTGAACTATATACATATCTCTATTTGTTTCCTGCCCCGATGAAAAGGGGGGTAAGATAAATCCTTCACTCCAATCTACTCCTTCTTGATCGGTAACATGCAATAGGGTTGGCAATATGTCAACAGCATTGGTTCTGGAAAAGATGTCGGCTCTGGTCTTTCGTCCTGGTTCAAAAATCAGCAAAGGGATGCGTATCACAGGTTCATATAAAGCGGGAGTCAAGTGACCTGCGATACCTCGTTCGAATAATTCACCATGATCGGTAGTTAAGACAACCCAAGTGTTTTCAAGAGTTCCGTTTTGCTCTATTCTTTCCATTAACCGGCCAAATTCCCGATCTACATACAGGATAAATTCATCATAGTTGGTGCGTTTTCTCATCAAACGCTCAAATGGGTTTTTTTGGTCGCGTGAGAATTGACTGATCGGCTTATATGGGGGCCTATACCCATCTTTTTCAAAATGATTAAAGAACATCTTGTGAGTGTTGTATGGGCCGTGGGGAGGCATAAGGTGAAAATATCCCAAAAAGGGTTGGGGCAGGCTTTGTAACGTATCTCCAAGCCAGTCAATTGCATCTTCAAGCAGAAAATAATTGTCCCCCGCGATGCTGGGGATGCCTCCTGGAAATTGTGACCGCAAGGACGAAATATTTTGCTCACGCAACGCTCGTAAAATATGTGAAAAAAACAAGGAATATGCATATCCTTCGTCCTTATTTTTCATGGCTCTTGTCCAACTAACTGTTGCGGTGCTTTCATCTTGGCGAAATAAGTCCGTGACAATATCATCATTGGTTAAAAGTAGATTCCCCAGAGGAATGTGCTCGTTCAAATGCACACTTAATTGTTTAAGCAGCGAATTTGCTACCGGATTATGTGTATAAGCCAAGCGATAATAGTTTTGGAAAACGGAAAAGATGTTTTTTCCTACAAAAGGATCATCTACGATCCCGTAAAGATCGAAAGCGCGATGAGTCCAGGGGAGCGTTCCGGTCAACAGAGAAGCAGTGCCAGGTGTGGTGAAATTTCCTCCCGCGTAATGATTGTGATAAACGATTGCCCTTTCAGCTAACTTTTCCAGATTGGGCATTGTTTCACGTTGATATCCATAAAGTGACACATTGTAAGCGGAAAGTGCGTCAAAGATAATAATAATAATATTTTGTCGATTTTCTTGGACCCCAAATGAGTTTTTAAAAAGAGGTGCTGCAAAGCTAACCGGCAGAGCTCCAGCTAACTTTAGAAAATCTCTTCGTGAAAAAGGTTCCTTCATAATTGTCATTGCATTATTAAGTTCAATCCGGAATTTGAAATGCTGGATAATCTAGCAGGTATTTGTGAGAGAAACATTAGGGTTATAATTTTACTACTCTAAGTAGATGACACACCCATCCAATGACTTTAATATCCAATATTCGTAATAAAGAATCAAAAAATCTGTTGATGCTTGCAGCTTTGGTCATCGCTGCTGGTGCCGTGACAGCACATTTTTCAAGATTTCTTTTTATCGCTTTTTCACGGGTAGCATTTCCTTTTACTTTGGAATGGATGGAAGGGGGATCATTTATTCAGGTTTCAAGAATACTTTCTGGACAAACCCTTTATGTGCGTCCGTCTTTCGAATTCATCCCACAGATATATCCACCAGTGTACTTTTATCTCTCCGCCTTGATGAGCAAGATTCTTGGGAATAGTTTTTTTCCCTTACGAGTGGTTTCGATTATTTCAACTCTTGGTATTTTAATTCTCATTTTTGTTCTTGTTTACAACCAATCAGGAAGTAAATGGGGGGGGATATTGGCAAGTGGGCTTTACTGTGCGACTTATGGATTATCCGGTCATTGGTTTGACGTAGCCCGTGTCGACTCTCTTGCCTTGGCATTATTGCTTTTTTCTGCATATTTTTTACTCAAAGACAATACATCCTCATCCATCTTTGGCGGCATCATCCTTGCGCTATCTTGCTTTACGAAGCAAACAATGCTTATTGTGGCTGGGGTATTCTTAATTTATTGTGTACTTCCACCGCGAAAAAACAGTCTAATTTTCATAGGAACCGCAGTGTTAGGTTTTCTGAGTGGAACACTGGTTCTAGATTGGTTGCACGATGGTTGGTACTCCTATTACATATTCCATCTCCCGGGTCGGCACAGAGTCATACCCAATATCAATAAACTTTTTGTGTCAACCAACACAATTCTTTTTGATGAAATAATAATGCCGGTTATATTTGCTGTCATTATTGGTTTAGTGTACTTGATCATGTTTCCTTCAAACAATGCTTTATTTAATGAGAGCAACATATCGATCAAAAACACAATCAGCAAAACCTGGTCAAGAATGGCAATTTGGATGTTAGTTAGTGTCACTGGTTTGCTGGCAATTGGCTCCCTGTGGTTTCTAGTTATTCTGCCGTCTGATGCTGAAAGCGGAATAGTAGGGGGCTATACTCTCGCTAGGCTTTTACTTATGACTGGGCCGGTCCTCATCGGGATATTGGTATTCTTTCTTGCTATCAAGATGAGCCGAGATGTTACTTGGACAGATTCTATTGCAAACTATATTTTTGGAGATATACTTACAGTTCCTCGAATTCTGACAGGGTGCACTCTGTTAGCTGGCTCTTTTTTAACCTTTATAATCTTTATTCGGCCAGAGTTTTTTGATAGCTTAAGCACAGCTCACCTTCAGCGCCTTCTCCCCTATTTAGCCGGACCATTAATCGTGCTCATCATTATGGGAATTACATGGCGGATTCTTTGGTCTACAATTCGCCTCGAGCCATATTTCTTCCTGCTTCTGGGAACTGGACTGATTGCAATCTCCTGGCTTGGACGTTTAAATCCCGGCGGCTATTACAATGTTTTCATACCCGCATACGCTGGTATTGCGATATTATTTGGTTTGGGTTTGGGCACAATACTTGAATCACCAACTAATGCTTCGCTATTCAGAAATATTATGAGCACGATTGTGCTTTTACTTTCAAGTGCTCAGTTATTTATTTTACTCTCCCCAACATCATCACAAATCCCGACTCAGGCCGATAAAGATTCAGGTCAAAAACTTGTTAGCCAAATACAAGCCTGTTCTGGAGAAGTATATATACCTTTTCATACATACTTAGCAGAGTTAGCAGGGAAAGCTGGTTATGCAGGGGTTGTTGAGATGGCTGAATTGCGTGGAAGCTTTGGTGGAAAAGCGGACCCCTTGTGGGATGATGTATTATCCCAGATTCAGTTTAGGCTTGATGCGAACAAATTCACAGCCATTATTCAAGATAATAATATATTTCGCGACAGCTTGTCGCAAGCCTACGTTGAAACAGGCCGGGTTTTTGAAAACGAATTTGTTTTCTGGCCTGTCACTGGACGTAAAACCCGGCCTGAGCTTGTCTATGAACTAATCAATGGAGATAGTTGTTCGTTAACGGTTGAATAAAAGGGTATAGGGCAAATGCTGTTTTAATTCTTTTGATATGGTTCATCGACTTCTGAAAGTTTCAACTTGAGCTCGTGGAGCATTTCACTCGTTGTTTCTCTTTTCACATTGGATAAATTAGTCATCTCTTCAGGATCAGCTTTAATATCGTAAAGTTCAATTCGCTTCTCGCCACCTAGCTCCTCGTACCCAAAGAAATTCATCAGTTTGTAGTTACTCTTGACGATTGCTGTAGTTCCGATTGTTAACGGACCATATTTCTCATTTTTTCTGGCTTCTAGAATATATATTTTTCTGTCTCTATCAGGATACTCACTTGAATATGGGGGTAAAACGGTTCCTTCTATCCAACTTTTTGGTTCATTCCCAGTTACATGCAATAATGTTGGTAAGATATCGATCGCACTGGTTGGTGTGTGCACATCCAACCGAGATTTTAGACCGGGTTCGAAGATCATCAAAGGAATACGAATTACAGGTTCATAAAGCACTGGTGTTGTATGACCATTAATACCACGCTCAAACATCTCACCATGATCGGAAGTAAGTATTACCCAGGTATTGTTTAATAGCCCTGAACTTTCCAAAAAATCAAAAAATCTACCGAATTCCCTGTCAGCATAGAGAATAAATTCATCGTACAAAACACGTTTCCTCAATGTGCGTTCAAGTCCATGATCTTCATCGCGGGAAAACAAATCTAGTGGCTTCCGAATTGATGTCCAACCATCGTTTTTGAAACGGCCATAGAATTCTCGATGTGTTCTGTATGGAGCGTGAGGCGGCATAAAATGCAAGTAACTTAAAAATGGCTTTGGAAGATTATTGAGCGTATTTCCAAACCAGTCAATTGCATTTTCAAGCATGTAATAACTATCAGTGAATACTCTCGGCATTCCAATTGGAAATTGAGGTTGTAAATTGGCAACTTCCCTGGCTTGATATTTTTCAAAAGCATTTAAGATATGTGAAAAGAACAAGGAATATGAAAAGCCTTCTTCCTTACTCTTTAGCGTCCGCAACCAACTTATCGTAGCAATATCATCATCATTTTCGAATATTGTCGATGGAATGAAAGAGTCATCATTTAAAAAAAGCTTACTTCTTGGCACAAAATCGTCAACTGTATTCTTGAATTGCCTCAGAAGACCATCTGCCATGGGATTATGGGAGTATGTCAATCGGTAATAGTTTTCAAAGGCCGTAAATATATTCTTATTTAAATAGGTGTCGACAACTCTTCCCCCATGATTAAATGCCCGATGTTTCCAAGGAAGTGTACCGGTCAAAAGGGAAGCAGTCCCGGGGGCTGTAAAGTTCCCACCAGCGTAGTGATTGTGATATACAACTGCTCGTTCAGCTAAGCGGGCAAGATTAGGCGTCGTCTTACGTTGATATCCATGTAATGAAATGTTGCTTGCTGAGAAGGCATCGAATACAACAATTAGGATGTTTTGGTGTTCTTGTTGAGTAATACGAGAGTCCAAATAGCTAGGTGCAGCAATACTAAGGGGAAATAAGCTAGCTAGTTTTAGAAAGTCACGTCGTGTAAACTGAGTCTTCATGTCGCAGACTCACATTCCCATTCCCATGTCGGAAAGCTACAAACCTTGCCGATATGGCGCATTCACTTTTGCCAATTTAGTTTTCATTTCATGCAACAAGTATTTACCCGTCTCAGGTTTAGTTAGATAAATATTATTGAGTTCCACGGGATCTTTTTCAAGATCAAAGAGTTCAATTCGTTCTCCTCCAGGGCCCAATTCATCGTACCCAAAGAAATATAGGAGCTTAAAATTTTCTTTTATCAGGGCTGTCGTTGCAACTGTAAACGGTGCATTCTTGTCGTTATGTTTTGCTTCTAACACATAATTGCTCCTATTTAAACTCGTGTAAGAGTTTGAAAATGGTGGTAATACTACACCTTCGGTCCAATCCACTGAGTGTTGACCGGTTACATGTAATAGGGTAGGTAATATGTCTATAGTGCTGGTTGGTACGTGCACATCGGTACGTGTACGCCGCCCAGGTTCAAAGATCATTAAGGGAATTCGAATGAGAGGCTCGTAAAGCAAGGGCGTATCGTGGCCTATTAAACCGCGTTCAAACATTTCGCCATGATCAGAAGTCAAGATAAGCCATGTATTATCCAGAAACCCGTTCTCTACCAAATGCTCATATAACCTGCCAAACTCCCGGTCAACATGGAGGATGAACTCATCATATTCCCTTCGAATATTATTTGCGTCAAATGGTTGATTGCGATCGTGGAAAATGTCTACAGGTTTTGAGATGGGTTCGTATCCATCATCCTCAAAGTGTCCACAAAAGTCTCTGTGGGTATTATAGGGATCGTGCGGTGGAAAGAAGTGGAAATACCCTAGGAAAGGCTTTTGCAAGCTTGGTAGCAAAGCTCCAATTCCATCAATAGCCTGTTCGAGTAAAAAAGGAAAATGACCGTTCTTTGTTATACCACGTGGGTATTGGGATTTTATTTCTGCCTGCTTTATCTGACGATCTTCCTCTAATTTTTCATAGAGGTTTGATAAATATAAGGAATAAGCGAATCCATCATCATTTCTTCTAATCGTACGATTCCAACTGGACTTTGCCCTTTTTAGGGATTGATGGGATGGCATGAACCACCTGTGGTA
>CAZCPP010000135.1:0-9967 GCA_964500655.1 uncultured Anaerolineaceae bacterium
GGAGTATAGCCTATCAGAAAAAACCGCCCATCTGGGACTTCGCCAACAAACTCAAGAATCTTGTGTAAATGGGTGAGTTGGCTGGTCACAGAGGACAGCGGTCATCAAAGCGGATCGCCAATTGGTTGAGTATCTTGGGCCAGTTTTGAAGGGGAGCGGTCCATTTTTTCGTGATGTCCCTGGTGGCCAGGTAGAGCAACTTTCGAACCGCCTGAGGGGTGGGGAATGATGATTTATTTTTCAATACCTTTCTCAATTGGCGATGGTAGCCCTCGACAGTATTGGTGGTGTAGATCAAGCGGCGGATCTCATTGGGAAACTCAAAGAAGGTAGCCAGCTCCTCCCAATTATTTTGCCAGGATTTGATCGCAGCCCCATATTTCCCACCCCAGGTTTCTTCAAGCTTGAGTAAGTTAGCCTCGGCCTCCTCGCGGGTGCTGGCCTGGTAGACAGTTTTCAGGTCGGTAGTGAAGGCTTTGCGGTCTTTCCATACCACATATTTCAAGCTGTTGCGGATCTGGTGGATCACACAGCGCTGCACTCTGGTTTTGGGAAAGATGGCATGGATCGCATCTGAAAAGCCACTCAGGCCATCAATGGCCGCAATGAAGATATCTTCCACCCCCCGGTTTTGCAGATCAGTAATCACCGATAACCAGAAATTGGCTCCTTCTCCGCCATCCCCGATCCAATGCCCAAACACCTCCTTGTGCCCCTCTAGATCAACCCCCAGGACGTTGTAGACGGCCACATTTTCGATCTTGCCATCCCGTTTGAGCTTGATGTGGATCGCATCCAAGTAGACCATTGCATAGATCGGAGCCAAGGGCCGGTTCTGCCAGGCCTCTACCAACTCCCACACTTTATCGGTGATCTTGCTGATCGTGCTGGGGGAGACGCCAATTCCGTACAGTTCTTCCAGCATGTCTTGGATATCTCGCGTGGAGGTGCCTTTTGCATACATCGCAATGATCTTCTCTTCGATCTCATTGCTATTTTTCTTCAGCAACTCGGATTGAAACTCACCATTGCGATCCCGAGGCACTTTGATCTTGGCATCACCCCCAGAGGTGCGCATCCAACTGGTGTAGTGCCCATTACGATTGTTGCCCGAGTTGCGCCCCTTGGCTTCATAGCGCTCATAGCCAAGCTCGTCGGTCAACTCAGATTCCAACATCTGCTCAATGGTCTCAGAAAACAAGCGGGCAAAGATGCCATCTTTACCGTAGAAGTCATCTATCGATTTGGCTTTGCTAAGCTCTCGCTCCACTTCTTTTGCATTCGGCATCTTCTTTAGATTATCTTGGCCTGTGGTATTCTTTTTGCGTGTCATGGATTTTCCTTTCAGTCCTTTTCCATAATCCATTTACACAATTTATCTTACACCCTCCGGCAAAAAGAAGTGATACAAGATTCCTGCCCGCCTGGAACATTCCAGGCGGGCATTTTTGTTTTAAGCATTCGGCTTGCAATATTTGCCCTGGAAAAAGAGAAAAGATATGGCATTTCCAATGGTCATAAATGCCCATCAAAATATCCATTTTCTTCAAAAAAAAAACCATATGAATCGGGTTTCGACTTATTAAGTCTCTTCTTATAATTCCACCAACGTTAGAAAATCATCATATCACTTCTAAATAGGGAGTCCAAATTGTTCCTCGGTAAATACTTTTGCGGGCTAGATAAAGAAAATCGTTTCCTAACTCCAGACGGATTTAAGAAACACCTCACTACCGAAGTGTATATCACTCAGGGATTTGATCACAATTTGTGGGTTCTTTCAGAGAGTGCATTTCAAGAAATATATAAAAAACTTGGATACTTGAATATTACCGATCCAATGGCAAGATTATTATTTCGTTTGATATTAGGTGCAGCAACTGAGGCTGGGGTAAGCGAGAAAGGGTACCTGAAAATCCCTGATGATTTACAAGGCTATGCAAATATTGAGGATGAAATTTTATTAATAGGGCAAGGTGATTACTTCGAAATTTGGTCTCCAGAGTTATGGGATAAGCAGGAAGTAGAACTTAGAAAAACCGAATCAAACAGTGCAAGATTTTCTACATTCGAAATTACGACACGCTAAAGGAATATCATGGGAAAACAAAAGATACGCATACTTGTTGTGGACGACCAAAACGTAGTCAGGGATGGCGTAGTTACGATGTTGTCATTTCAACCAGATATGGAGGTTGTCGGAGAGGCACAAAATGGGGTTCAGGCAATTGAACTTGCCAGACAAAGCCAACCAGATGTAGTTTTATTGGATATGGTTATGCCGATACAGGATGGGTTAACCACTATTCCGGAGTTAAAAGCAATTCTTCCTGATGTTTGCATTTTGGTTTTAACAAGTTTTGCGAAGAGCGATCTTGTTTATCAAGCAATAAAAGCAGGCGCGCTCGGTTATATGCTCAAAGATGCTACCCGATTACAACTGGTACAGTCCATCCGTGATGTGGCAGAAGGAAAAGAATTTATCCATCCATCCATTGCAATGAAAGTAATCCATGAATTTGATGAATCTAATGAACAAGGAATGATGGTGGAGACACTGACACAACGAGAGTTGGAAACCCTCAAACTCATCGCCCGTGGGTTTAGTAACCAAGAAAGTGCGCTCTTCCTGCATGTTCATGAACGTACTATTGCCAAATATGTGAGCAGTATTCTAAAGAAACTCCAAGTTAGCAACCGCACTCAGGCGGCACTCTATGCTGTCAACAACGGAATAGCAACCGTTTCAGCGAGTTAAAAATGCTACATCAAGGATTTGGAGATCATTTCATGGCCAACATTGACTACATCAAAGCAAAAGATTTTGAAAGAGCCTGGCTTAATTTCGAATTGGATTTGCCACTGAAACCAGATAAGAATGGCCAACCAAATCCTTTTTACATTGATCGCCCCGGCAATCCTATAGCAGAACTAATCGACGCATTACTATCTCCCTTTTATCGCCCACCTAAGTTCTTTTTTTCAGGGCATAGAGGTTGTGGTAAATCGACAGAACTATTGCACCTACTAAGCAACTCTGAAATTCACAAAAAGTTCTGGCCGATAAACTTCAGCATTCGAGAAGAAGCAGACATTATTGACATTGATTATCGAGACGTATTGATTGCGCTTGGAGGGCGCTTATATAGAGAATACCTGAAAGCAGGCGGCAAATTGTCTGATCAGTTGTTGAATGAAATCAACAGCTGGAAGGGAAAAGTAGAGAAAGAGATTTCAACAATCTTAGATGGACGAATCTCTGACTTTGAAATGAGCGCATCCATTTCTGCATTTTTTGCTAATGCTGGTTTGAAAACGAAATTAGAACCAGCAACACGCATTGAATTGAGGCAAGTTCTTGAAACGGATATCACGGGTTTGATCGCAATTATCAATCACATATCAGCGACGATATACAACAAAGAACATCGGATTCCTTTAATTTTGATCGACGATATGGATAAACCAGACTTGGAAAAGGCGAGAGCGATTTTTCATGACCGGAGAGAAATCATGATGCAACCAAACTGTGCCATTGTTTATACAGTTTCTAGCGCATTGTTTTATAGCAAAGAATTTGATGCCATTCGCGATCAGGCGCTCTTTTTACCGAATATATATTTGCACCCGCCCTCATATCCTGAACAACACCATGATGAAGGCTATGAAACGTTGAAGAAATTTGTTGATCTCAGAATGCATACTGATTTAATCGATTCTTCCGCGTTGGAAGTAGCAGTTTCTTATAGCGGTGGTGTATTTCGAGAATTAGCGCGAATTATTCGAACTTCAATTGGTCGCGCAAGAAGACGGGGAGGCGCGAAATTAGAAAAGGAAGATGTTGAATGGGCTGCGACTGAAATACGCAATGAATACAGACGTATTTTGGATAAGGAAGATATTAAATTGCTGAAGCGGGTAAAAAACGATAACCGTCTCGAATATACCGATCGGCTGCGGTCCTTATTACAGGTACTGGCGGTTTTGGAATATAGAGATGAAGAAAACTGGTGTGATGTTCACCCAGCACTCAGAAAGTTGCTGAATTGATGCAAGTTAGGAATCATACTTCCCCAAGGAGGTTAACTTGTCCGAGCTAGATTTTGAAAGCTACAGTGCTCAATCTGTTTGTGCCAATTCATTGAACAACTCGGAGTTGTCCATAATGTCTTCGGACTCGTATCGATTCTGTGAGGAAGAACCAACCAGGGCGGAGATTTTATTGCAGTTGGGAATCTTGTACTGGCGTCGAGGCAATCTTGATAGGTCAGAACAACTGCTTACGAAAGCTAGCCAAGTTTCTGAAGAAAATGAAAACATTCGGTTTTTGGCTCAATGCTTTATCGGACTAGCATTGGTAAAAACCAGCCTTGACAAAGGTGATGCGGCCATCGCCGCATATGAACGAGCGATTCCTTTAGATCCCGAAAATTTTCATTTATGGAACAATCTAGGCAATCTATATCTCCAAAATAGCGGGCTTGAACAGGCGCTAGAGGCCTTTAAAAAAGCTCTAAATATTAATACTGATGACATAATTGCATGGACTGGATTAGCAAATTGCTACTATCAAAACGGGAGTGTTGATGAAGCGATCAATGCCTACAAACGGGCAATAGGCCTTATGCCAAAAACTGATCTGAAACATTTAAAAATTGGTCTAAGAACTCCTGATGCTAGTAAACATTTTGTTCTTCCGTGGATCCGTCTGGCAGAACTATATTCAAAAAAATGTCAATATCAAAAAGCGATTGAGTCATACCATCAAGTGTTGACCATTGATGTTGAAAATGCAGAAGCTTGGAATGAAATTGGCGCGCTTTATATCAAGATGGAAATTTATGAAGAATCAATAAAAGCTTTCTCCAAATCAGTTGAAATAAATCCAGCATCTGGACAAGCGCAATTTAATCTTGCATTTGCGTATAAAAAAATTGGCAAGCACCAAGAAAGTATTCCACACTATTTAGATAGTATTGGATTGTTGAAAAAACAGCAAGATAAAGAACTTGCTTTAGATCTGATGGAAGATGCCATAAGTTCCGTGCAAAAACAGCGCACTGCAAAAACGAATAAAAGAACAGATACTCTGAGCACGAATTCTTCTTTTCATGATGATGTAACCTGGTTCTATTACAAGTACAACGAAGAAATCACATCGATCAATCTTTCATGTTCGGCCTATAACCGTGAAAAGCTAACAAAACAAATGGTGAGCAAGTTAGCAAACAAGGGAAAATTAGAAACGATAGATATCTCTAACAAGCAACAAGCCGAAAAAGGAGAAAGTGACATGCCATACATATTACCGGTCTCACCAACCAAAGACAACAAGGCAGTTGAAAAGGGTATATCAGTCCAGAAGCAGGATTTCGAGAATGAAATCACCGACCCCAATGTATGGAATGAGAAGGGTAATTTCCACTTTACCAACAAGGCTTTTGAAGATGCAATCATGGCATATACCAGAGCAATAGAAATTGATTCGACCTTCGGGCAGCCATATAACAATCTCGCTTTAATCTGTTTCATTCAGGGCGATTACGATGAAGCTATTCAACTGTATAACGAAGGTATACAGTTGCTCACCACAGATCGAGAGAAGGCCATTGCCTTAAATGGACTTGGAAATGTATATCGCCGTGTAAAGGATTATGAAAGTGCTCGTGTCGCGTATCAGAATGCAGCCAAACTGGACGAGACAAACGGAGGTGTCAATGACTGTACTAGCCCTTTCAAAGTCAGTGAAAAGAATAAAACGGCTGATTTCTGGAATGACTTAGGAAATCTTTTTTTCAAAGCAGGTATCTATGACAAGGCGATCTCAGCTTTTCAGAAATCCATACGGCTAGAACCAGATTCCGGACATTCATATGGTTACCTTGCCCGTGCGCTTACAGCTCAGGGTCAGTATAAAGATGCCGTTTCTCTATATCAAAAAAGTATTGACTTGATCCCCAGTAATAAGGACAAAGCAGATGTATGGAACCGACTCGGAGATGTACACCGGAAACTTAACGACTATGATAACGCGCTCAAAGCATATCAAAATGCTACGGTACTTACAAACGATACGATTAGCTTATTGAGTCGAACGCGACTCAGTTTATTAAGCAATTGCGCAGCTAAATAATTATTTCGTCAATTATCAATGAAGGAGATAAACATGAACAATTTCGAATTTTGGGATGATATGGACAAGATTTTTAATGCCATTGTAGCCTACCAAGAAAAAACAATTGAATTCAACAAGCGATTCATCAATCCTTGGGTCAACTTAGGTAATGTTTTTGACAGGCAAGAAAACAATGAAGAAATTGTGGCCCACAAAAATGCAATCGAAATTGATCCGGAGAACGCTCAGAATTGGTACAAACTTGCTGGTATTTACACTCGTGCAGGGAGTTTTGATAAGTCTATCCAAGCTTATCGAAAAGCCCTAGACCTCGGCTTTGAGTCTGGAGAGCTTTACAAAAATCTGGCGTTAGCGCATGCCATGACTGACAATCATCAAGATGCCATTCACCTTTTCGAGAAAAGCCTCGATTTGTTAGAAAACGATGAAGATAAGGCTGTCGTCTGGAATAATATTGGAAATGTTCACCGCAAATTGAACAACTACGAAATGGCTCTCCAAGCATTTCAGCAGGCAGACCAACTTGACAGTGAGGTATCTCTTGAAATTAGGGAAATGGAAGAAGAAACAGTCACATCTGAGGATATTTTTAACGCTTCGCAACCAGACGACGATCCCGCCTCCGCTATAGATGACGTCACTGATTCCGAAGAGACCAACGTTGAAGACACAACTGAAACAGATATTCCTGAAGCAAATTTAGAAGTTGAGCAAGCTGAAGCACAACAGGACGAAGAAGATCCTGATGAAACAGCGGCCGAATTTTCTGTTGAAGCCACCAATAACGCTGACACTGAAGAGCACGAAACCGAAGACGATACCGATATGCCAGTAATTCTTGAGCTCGATTACTCAACAGATTCTACCGAGAAAATGCAGGAAGAAACAATTACTGATGAAATAGAGTATATCGATACTGACAATGAAGAATCCCAGGAAGAATACCTAGCTGACTTTGAAACTGATAGCGGTGAAGTGCCAACCTCGGCAGATTCGTTAGAAGAAGATATAGAGCCTGAAGAGCAAGAGACGATAGAAGATTCCCCAACAACAACAGAGACATCGTCCAAACCTTCGAAAATAATCGCCTTTCTACAGAGAAATGCTAATGATGATCAGGATGAAATCGAAGATGAGGACGTATACGATGAAGATGAAGATCTAGTTAGCTTGGATGATGAAACTGACAATGTAGCTGCGGAAACTATTCTCCCTACCGCCGAGACATCTTCGACCGAAGAACAACTCGAAAAAGTAGCTGTTGAAGAAAGTGGTTCGTTCCAGGAAATTGATGAAGTGCCTGTTCTCTCAGCCTATGAAGAGTACTTGAAAGACAGTAACAGCCCAGTAAAAGTGGATTTGACCGAAAGTGAATTGGAAGTTAACCAGTCTATTGCTATGCCACCTTCTGAAATAGGAGTTACAAATTCGGAACTCAACATGGATGTGAACATAGACCATCCTGTAGATATGGATACAAAAAATGCTCACGTTTGGAACGAACTGGGTAATGTCTACTTCAACGCAGGTTCCTATGACGATGCTATTGCTGCCTACAGTAAGGCAATTGAATTGGATACAGTGTTTGCATGGCCATACACAAATCTAGCACTGTCTTACGTGCAGAAGGGGCACCTGGATGAAGCCGTTTTACTATATCAGCGTAGCATTGAACTGTTCTCGAACGAGAATGACAAAGCTGTCACGTGGAATAGACTGGGAAATGTCTATCGCCGCCTGAATGACTACGAGAATGCGATCTCAGCATATCAACGTGCTGATGAGCTTGATCCCGGAAATATTGCTATTACTCAGCAATCACGGTTTAGTCTTTTAGGTAGTGAGGAAGTCAACCAGGAAGTTGGATATTCTCTATAGCTGGAGTTTAGAATGAGTGAACATGAACTTTGGAATGAGCTAGGCAACCTGTACTTTCAATCTGGTTCCTATGACCAAGCTGTCCATGCATATAACAAAGCCATTCAGCTCGATAGTGGTGATGGAAAGCTATATAGCAATCTTGCGCTGACATATGCTCATCAATCAAAATATGAAGATGCCATCCATCTGTACAAGAGAAGCCTTGAGCACTTGACAAACGATAAGGAAAAGGCCATCACTTGGAATAGATTGGGAAACGTATATCGACATTTGAAAGAGTATTCGGAAGCACTGATTGCCTTTAAACGCGCTGATGAACTGCAATTAAATAATACTTATGAGGATCTGGAACAATCTGATCAATTGCTGTGTGTTTCATCGGAATCAGAATCTATACCATATGGAGAAGTCGAAAAGCAACAAGATTTCCAAAACCACTCGGCAGACTATATGCGCGATATAGAATCTGAATTTGATGATGGGCTTCCAGAATTAGTGCCCGTAGATGCAGATGTGCTGGCAAACGAAAGCTATTATGACCAAGATACTCTCAATGAACTGACAATCGAAAACTATGCCGAGCCCGTCCCACCACTCCCGTTTGAGGATATGGACATACCTGAGCCCGATTCAGAAGAACAGGTTTTCTCGGAAGAACCCATAATCTTGGAAGCTGGACAGATACAAGGCACCAGTGCAGTGCAAAACGATCAGAAATCAAAAGAGGTTGTTGAAACAATATCAGATGAAATAACGCTATCGGCCTCGGAAGCAACTGTACATCCAGAAAATGAAGCGCTGGAATCCGAGCGCAGTTTGAACGAATTTTTCGCTAATATTGAGAAAGATAGAAAGGAATTATCAAATGAAGTAACACCCTGGGTCCTGGAAGAGGAGTTGTCTTCAGATGAAGAGACGCCAAATACAACTTCCGAGAACGCAGAGCCTATCGCCCGGGCTGATGCTGAAGACCCAGATCATAAGTACTTAAAAAAAGAGCTGGTTCTCGGATCCATCCCAGAAACCTCATCTCTTGACGAAATCAATAATGGGATAGTGAATCAAGATGCACAAAGAGCAGAAAGGGAGATCAACACAGAAGAAGAAAAACTCGCAAGGCAAATTGAGATAAACCCACGCAGTGCTACAACCTGGGAGGCCTTAGGCACACTATATAAAACTACTGGTCGCTATGATGAAGCAGTTCATGCTTTTGAACAAGCGATCTCAATTGCGCCGGGTATAGTTTCCTACTACCATAATTTAGGTTTAGTTTACTCAGCAAAAGGAGAAAATAAGGACGCCTTCAACACCTTTCAAAAAGTACTCGAACTTGACCCCAAGCACAGTCTTACTCACGCCTCCCTTGGTGGATACTACAAAAAAATTGGTTTGGACGAACTTGCACAAAAACACATAGGAAAAGCAATGAAACATATCTACGAAAGTGAAAACGAATATAACCGTGCGTGTCTTGATGCAATTTGCGGAAATACAGATCAGGCAATCGATCTTCTTCGTGTCGCCTTGGAAAATGAACAAACATATGTAAATTGGGTTTTACATGACTCAGACCTTGACACTTTGAGAGAAGATGAACGCTTCAAACAGTTAATATCAGAATATAGCAAATAATTACCCTTACGCTATATTTGGCATGATTTCCAATGAAGATATCAACCAGTTAAAAACAAATCATTTTGAAACGTGCTGATGCAATCCGTAAGCCTAGTGGTTGGGATAGTATGAAATAATCAGCACGTTTCAAAAAATTGTAGGTATTGTCCACTTAAAATGTAGCTATTGCATAAAGGCACATAAAATGAGCGAATATCTCACAATGCAAGGTTTTCCACATACAAATAAGTTCCTAATTGTGAATGAGTCAGATGTAAGATATTTATTGTCTGTAAATAGGGTCTAAAACCCCTGCCTTTCAGGCAGGCCGTT
>CAZCPP010000136.1:0-9870 GCA_964500655.1 uncultured Anaerolineaceae bacterium
CAAAACGATTTGCAAATTCCTTCCCACAGGCGTCCATTAAAGCGGGGTCTACCTGATGATTAACAAAACCATCTACTTTGAGAATTCCATTTCCAAGATTTTTCCCCTCTTTTATTATTCGTTCCTGCAATACTTTCACTAGCGCCTCCTATGATCGATCAGACATTTCAAAGCATTGTACAACGGCATCCCGAAACCTGCCAGTGTCCAACCCCTTTCAAGTTTGGTAGGAAGATTTTCCTTTGACCTACCGTTGTTTAACCGTTCATTTCAACACTAATCAGGTACCAAATGGCACATTTACCCGCTTATCCTGGTCTACGGTGCCAAGGGGAGATTGTGTTAGAATCTCCCCCCGTGAGAGAAAATAACATGCTAATTCTGGCCTCCAACTCTCCGCGCAGGAAGCAATTGCTCTCGTTGGGCGGGTGGACGTTTAACATTGCCGTCGCAAATGTGGATGAAAGCTTACAACCTGGTGAAGCGCCGGGAGATTACGTGTTGAGAGTAGCGCAGGCGAAAGCTCGCAAGACTGCTGAAAACTTGCATTCTGACAATGTTATTGTCGCTGCAGATACTGCCGTCGTAGATGAGAGTGATATTCTAGGCAAGCCTCTGGATGAGCAGGATGCTACGCGCATGCTCAAACGCCTGCGCGGGCATACGCATCAGGTCTACACTGGGCTGGCAATACTTCGAGTAAACGACAACTATTCCCTATCCGACCTGACCGTTACCGACGTGCCTATGCGGGATTACAGCGATGTTGAGATCGAGACCTACGTCCAGACCGGTGACCCGCTCGACAAAGCTGGTGCATACGCCATTCAGCATGCGGATTTTCACCCGGTTGAAAACCTGACAGGTTGCTTCGCCAGCGTTATGGGACTGCCACTTTGTCGCTTGACAAGTCTCTTACAACAACTTGAAATATCCCCTAAATCAGCTATGGACATCAGTTGTCAAGATGAACTGGGTTATGATTGCCCTATCTCCAATGCAATTCTGCGTGGAGAGTTGGTCAACAACCAAAGGTGAAGAATGAAACCACTTCGCTGGCTAAACTTGATTTTAATTACTACACTTTTATCTGCCTGTAGCTCTATAGAGCTCCCAGATATTTTCTCCACGCCGACGTCCCCGGCTACCCCATCGATAAAGGTCACACCGGCTCCTGATGCACAGGAACCCATGCAAGCTTATTTGGAAGCATTTAAATCGGAAGATTACGCCACGATGTACGAAATGCTTAACCAGGTTAGCCAGGAAGCCATATCCGAAGAAGATTTCGCTACTCGCCACAGCAATGCGCTCAACACTATGAGCGCGGGCAGCTTCGATGTCGAAATCCTATCTACTCTGATAAATAGCCCCTACATAGCGCAAGTATCTTGCAGAATTGTTTACCACACTGCCCTGGTGGGTGACATTTCACGTGACATGGTCGCTCGCCTCGACATAGTGGACGGCCAATGGAAATTACAATGGGACGTAAGTTTGATCCTGCCTGAGTTGGCAGGGGGTATGCGGCTGGCCATGGATTACCAGGTTCCCGCCCGTGGCGACATCTACGACGCCGATGGCAAACCAATTGTCAACCAAGCTAATGCGGTTGCCCTGGGCATTATCCCGGGACAGATGAGCGATAAAAATAGCGGCACATTGATCAACGAAATAACCAAGTTATGTTCCCTTGATCCCAATGAACTGCGCGATGAAATTGCCTCATCTGGTCTTGACTGGTATATTCCGGTTTGTGAAGCCTCAGTTGAAGAGGCCGAACGCATCCTGGCGCTCAACCCTGGCGGGTTGGTGGTAACCCCCTATGAGGCCCGTTTCTATCATCGTGGTCTGGCCTCACAAGTGGTAGGTTACACTCAATTCATATCCGAAGAAAATTTAAACGAATATCGCCGACTTGGCTATCGCGGTGACGAGCGCGTTGGCAGTGCAGGAATTGAGAAGTGGGGTGAAAATTATCTAGCCGGGCAACATGGTGGGTCGTTGTATGTGGTTGATCCAAATAACGGGCAGATAGTCTCACGCATCGCCGAAAGTAACCCGCAGCCTGCTTCCTCGATCTTTCTGACCATTGACAGCAACATGCAGTTCTACGCCCAACAAGCGCTGACGGGTTTTCGTGGCGCGGTCGTTGTGCTCGAACGCGATTCCGGGCGTGTGTTGGCAATGGCCGCCTCTCCAGGGTATGACGCCAACCTGTTCGAACCCAACAACTATAACAATACCTTGTTGAATGTTCTGCTAAATGATGTTGATCAACCGCTAGTCAACCGCGCTGCACAGGGACAATATCCGCTCGGCTCGGTTTTTAAAGTCATTACCTTCTCCGCTGCATTGGAAAGCGGTTTATTTCTGCCTGAAACGACCTACGACTGTCAATATGAGTGGACAGGCCTGTCTGACCAGATCCGCTATGATTGGACTTGGGATAAATGCCAGGAGGCTGTGCGAGCAGGAGAATTTTGTAACTCCAGCAAGACTCTTCCCTCCGGTCTGCTGACATTACCTGAAGGCATAATGCGCTCATGCAACCCCTGGTTCTGGCAAATTGGTTTAGATTTGTATAACTTCGACCGCGGTAACGATATTGCCAACATGGCACGCGCCTTTGGTCTGGGTGCTCCAACTGGCATCGAGCAAGTGGCAGAAGCGCCCGGTCAGATCACCGATCCGCCCGGGTTAGTACAGGCGGTCAACCAGGCCATTGGCCAAGGCGATGTGCTGGTCACACCGCTGCAGACTGCCGTGATGATCGCTGCGATAGGCAACGGCGGGACGATCTATCGTCCACAGCTGGTTGAGAGCATTCAACCGATCGAAGGCAGCCCAACCGCGGTCTTCAAACCCGAAGCGCGCAGCACCGTCCCTGTGCGCACTGAAAATCTGCAAGTTCTGGAAGAAGCCATGATCAGCGTAATCGAAAATCCGCGCGGCACAGCCAATTTTCGCCTGCGCGGGATGAACTTCCCCGCAGCCGGCAAAACCGGCACATCTGAATCTGGTTCGGCGACAGGCAAGCCACACGCCTGGTTTGCTGGGTATACATTCTGCTCGGACAAAGTTGCAGAGTATCCGGTCTGTGAAAACAAACCTGATATTGCCATAGCCGTAATTGTAGAGAACGTTGGGGACGGGTCAGATTATGCAGCGCCAATTTTCAGGCGTATGATTCAGGTTCATTATTTTGAGAGCCCACAATCTAGATTTTGGTGGGAAAAAACTTACGGTGTACCGTATACACCGACCCCGATTGGTGGCATCCCCACCAAAACAAAAAAGCCAAAGAACGACTAAACATACAGAGTATGACTGAATCTAATCTCACTGGCTTGATCGTCCGGGCTCAATCTGGTTTCTTCACTGTAGAGACCGGGGAGGGCCCGGTCGTTTGTCAGTTGCGCGGACGGATCAAGCGCGGACCGCGCACAGGTGACTTGGCGGCAATTGGCGACCGCGTCCGCATTGTAGTGTTGGAGAATGGCTCCGGGATGATCGAAGAGATCGAAGAACGGAAGCAGGCCATCGTCCGGCTCGATCCGCGGCCTCAGGGCGAATACCAGCAAATCCTGCTGGCCAATGCAGATCAGGCGGTTTTCGTCTTCGCCTGTAAGCGTCCCAATCCGCGCATGAAAATGCTGGATCGTTTCCTGGTTATCGCCGAGAAGCAGGATATCTCTGCAGTTGTGATCGCCAACAAAGTAGATCTGGTCGGGATTGAAATGGCCAAATCTCTTTTTGGCATGTATGCGAAAATCGGCTATCAGGTCATTTATGCTTCAGCTAAAACGGGGCAGGGCGTAGAAGAGTTACACACCATGTTAACGGGCAAGCTCAGTGCGCTGGCGGGGCCCAGCGGCGCGGGAAAATCGAGCCTGCTGAATAGCATGCAACCGGGGCTAGGGCTGGATGTGAGTGAAGTCAGCAAAACTGTAAATAAGGGCAAGCACACGACGGTGGTGCGGCAAATGTTTCCGCTGGAAGATGGTGGCTATGTGGCCGACACGCCCGGTTGGAAAGCATTGGCGTTGTGGGATACTGAGCCAGAGGAAGTTGACGGATATTTCCCCGAACTGCGAGATTTGGTAGCACAATGCCAGTTTAGCGATTGCACGCACAGTCATGAGCCAGGATGCGCAGTGCTAGATGCTGTAGAGCAAGGGGGAGTGTATCCTGAACGGTACGAATCATATTTGCGATTAAGGGCGGGGGAAGAATAAATAACCACGAAAACGCAAAGACACGAAGTCACCAACTTTCTGATTTTGTGCCTATGTGACTTCGAACCTTTGTGGTAAAACTTCAAAATGGGTGAATCCTCAACTTTTCCCAGGATAAACAACTGGAATGTGCTAGGCCATGAGTGGGCCGTGGACATGCTCAGGCAGCATATCATTCGTGAGGCTGTGCGGCATGCCTATCTTCTAACCGGACCACCCGGTTTAGGGAAACGCACACTGGCTTTACGCTTTGCCCAAGCCTTGAACTGCACCCAACCAACCGCGCCCGGGCAGCCCTGCGGAACATGCCGCGATTGTAAACAGACCGAGGCTATGCAACACCCGGATCTTTCCGTCGTGCAGGCAGAACACGAAGGCGGAACATTGAAAGTAGATCAAATCCGCGAAGTGCGACGGACGTTAACGCTCAAACCGTATCAGGCAAAATATCGCGTGGCTTTATTCTTACGCTTTCAGGAAACCAGCGAAGGGGCGGCCAATGCACTATTGAAAACGCTGGAAGAAGCGCCTGGGTATGCTGTCCTCATTCTTACTGCAAACGATCCAGAAGGTTTGCTCCCCACGATCACCTCGCGCTGTGAAGTGCTGCGCCTGCATCCTTTGTCAGTTGAGGCTGTTGAAACCCAATTAAAATCGAATGGAGCACAATCCGAACAGGCAAATTTAATCGCGCACATTGCTAACGGAAGGCCAGGTTATGCACTCCGGTTGCTGAATGACGAAACTGTACTTGAGTTTCGCGCTGAACGGCTGGTTGACATGAAAGAATTGCTAGCGGCAACGCGCGTCCAGAAATTCAAATATGCCGAGGGCATGGCAAAAGACAAAGATCTCATGCGCGAGACTCTACAGATTTGGCTTTCATACTGGCGCGATGTGCTGCTGCGTGTTAGCAGGGCACGCACTTCTATCGCAAACATCGATCAAAGCGAAACCATTAAATCCCTGGCAAAACAGCTCGACCTTGGAAGTGCGCGCCGTGTTGTGCGTGAAATGGAATTAGCCCTCAAGCGACTGGAGCGTAACGTCAACCCTCGGCTGCTGGCTGAAGTGCTGCTGTTAGATTTACCGGAGGTGTAACACGGCTGGTAAGCGTAAGCGCCTGATCATTACGATCCTATTTATATTGGTAGCGATCTTGCTACTGACGCAATTGCAACCTGTCTTTATAGCTGCAAGGGGTGGTGTAGCGGGATCTTTTGGTTTTCGTCCCTCAACACATGACTGTATCGGATGGGCGGCTCCTTCTGACCGGTTCTCGTGGCTGCCCTATGCAGCTAGTGAATTCCACTTAGGGGTTTTCCATTATCGCTACAGCTTAATCAAAGATAACTTCGATTCCAGCGCACAAATGTGCCTGGGGCAAGATATCTGGTACGGGGAATAAATTTCATCGTAAGGTTCACCCCGCATGGCTCATCCATAAGCCATGGATAAAATCGTCTTCGTCTACAATGCTGATAGCGGAATACTAAACGCCATGAAAGATTGGGCGCATAAGATCGTATCGCCCGAGACATATGCCTGCAGCCTGTGCGCCCTGACTTATGATAACCTGGGGATGCGCCGCCCGTGGCGGAAATTCGTCAAAGACCTGGGGGATGAGGTCGAGTTCTTGCATCGTGATGAGTTAGAAGAAAAATTCGACGTCAATGATGAAATGCTTCCGGCTGCGTTCATTCTTCAAGATGGGGAACTAAATCTATGGATAAAATGCGAAGCGATGAACGCATTAAACTCGCTGGATGAATTGCAATCCCTGGTGACAAAAAAACTTGCTCAAGATACAGCGTAGCTATGTGCCGTAGCATAAAACCATTACGTATGCCCGATAGACAAGCCTCAGAGAGTGAAATCGCAGAGACTGCCTTACAATATGTCCGCAAAGTTAGTGGATATCGGAATCCTTCACGTGCGAATCAAGTTGTTTTCGAAAATGCCGTTGGGGAAATTGTATAAGCGACAGAAAAACTGCTCAATCAATTACAAACAAAGAAACCTGCTTTTTGAAAACTAGAGCCCTCGTTCACCGCGGGCTCATTTTTTATCCAATTGCTTCTTTTAACTGTCTCGCCAGTTTCCCAAACTCTTTTGTATAGCGCATTCGATCTCTTCTCGGACGGTAAAGCTCAACCTCCAGGTTGAGCTTTACCCTGCCGGGGCGCTGCGTTAACACCAGCACGCGATCAGCCAGGAACAGGGCCTCCGAGATCGAGTGCGTGACCATCAGCACCGTCTTTTGCTTGGCCTGCCAGATGCGCGAAAGTTCCATCCACATGCGTTCGCGGGTGAGCGCGTCGAGAGAGCCGAAGGGTTCATCCAGCAGCAGTAGGTCGGGGTCATGGATGAGCGCGCGCGCAATCGCCACGCGTTGCGCCATCCCGCCGGAAAGGTCACGAGGCCAGTAGTCCTCGAATTCATCCAAACCGACTAGGTCCATCATTTCACTCGCTTTGCGACGCGCCTCACCGTTCTCCAGCCCAGCCAATTCGAGCGGCAGGGTCAGGTTTTCGAGCACCGTGCGCCAGGGCATCAGGTTGGCTTCTTGAAAGACCATCCCGATCTCGGGTTGTTGGCCGTCGCTGAAAACCACCTGTCCAGAGGTTGGTGGCAACAGCCCGGCCAGAATGCGAAGAATGGTGCTTTTTCCGCTGCCTGAAGGCCCCAACACGCACACAAATTCCTGCGGACAGACCTCGAAAGAGACGCTATCTAACGCACACAGGCCGCCGTTGTTATCGGGGAACACGGCGCTCATGTCGCGAATAGTGAGGATGGGGTCATTTTTGGTCATCGTTTTCCATTGTGGGGGCGAAGCAATCCTGTTCACTCACATGTGCTTCGCCCCTATAAAATTACGGAACAAACTCGTTCGTAAAAGCTTGCTCTATTTCCATTTCTTCTTCCAGCAAGCCCATTTGAAGCAGAGTGTCTTGCATATTCTTCCAGGCACCCACATCCGAATAGCCGAGACGATTTGCTTTCCATAGTTCAATCGACCGCGCTAATACTTCTTTCTGCACACTTTCATCTGTCTCGGTAAGATTGGGAACGTGTAATTTACTCAGTTCGTAGGCTCCATCCGGATCAACGATGGTGTCCCCTAGCCCCTGTAACAAAACTTTTACCATGCGCCGGACAAGGTCCGGATTTTCGGCAATTGTCTTCTCGTTGGTGATCAAACCGTTAGAAGCTAACTGCACATGATCGGCAACACGAATCTCATCTACGTTGTAGCCCTGTGCGCGTAATTGCACTGGTTCATTGGCAGCATAGACCGAAGCAACCTGTACCTGATCGGTTGCCAGCGCTTCCACCTGGTTGTAACCAATCGAATCAAGCGTCACATCGGCATCGCTCAACCCAGCCGAAAACAGCAATGCTTCCAAGCCGATATAGTTGGCGCCATACAATCCCGGTAAGCCAATGCGCTTACCTGCCAGATCAGCGGGTGATGCAATCCCTTGATCTGTTTTTGCAACCACAGCCACTGGATACTGTTGATACCAGGCTGCCACGTAAACCACCGGCAATCCCTGGGGGCGCGCCAGCAGCACCTGTTCCCCGGAAACCACAGCGAATTGCAACTCGTCCGCGCCAACCAATGCAACCGCATCCGTTTCGAATGAGTAATCAAATTCGACCACAACACCCGCATCTCGAAAATATCCTTTTTCGATAGCTACATATAGCGGCGCAAACTGGACGTTGGGAATATAGCCCAACGGTAGCTTGACAGGTTCCAGCGCTTCATCACCGGACCCCGTGCCTGCTCCCCCCGAGCAAGCTGTAATCAACACCCCCAGCAAAACCAGCAATAACGTTCGTTTCAACATGAATTTCTCCTATGAATTTTCTGGAGTGCAGATTTAAGTCTGCTGATTTGCGGACTGAAGTCCGCACTCCGAAATCGATATTTTTAGCCTTCAATGGCATCTTGCCATTCTAAAAGGCGTTTCTCTGCGAGAGCAACCAAACCGTACAAACATAACGCCAGAGTGACCAAAGCAAAGATAGCAACAAAAACGAGCGCAGTATCATATTGCCCGCGCCCGACATTGATGAGGAACCCCAAGCCCATATCCGCGCCCACCAATTCACCCACCACTGCACCGATGACCGAGAG
The DNA here is from genome assembly GCA_964500655.1 of uncultured Anaerolineaceae bacterium. Taxonomy (GTDB): domain Bacteria; phylum Chloroflexota; class Anaerolineae; order Anaerolineales; family Villigracilaceae; genus JAABUE01. The sequence goes on from CAZCPP010000136.1 coordinate 8,386, forward strand.
CGTCGCACCGACACGCAGCCCACCTAGGAACACAGGTAACGCTGCCGGTATTTCGAGTTTGAGCAGGATTTGCCCTCGGGTGGCGTTCAGTGAACGCATCAGATCATGTAACGCGGTCGGCACAGCACGGACCCCGACAACTGTGTTGACCAGCACCGGAAAGAAGACGATCAGCGCACAGATTAGAATTTTGGAAAATATCCCCGGCCCAAACCAGATCACCAACAAAGGCGCAATCGCCACAAGCGGGACGGCCTGGCTGGCAACCAGATATGGTGAAAGGACACGTTCCAAAGCACGCGATTTTGCCACTAGATATCCAAGTACCGTTGCAGCCAGTGCGCCGACCAAAAGACCCGTCAGAATCTCGAACAGCGTCACACCCGCATGAAAGAATAAGCTGCCGTCCAACAGAGCACGCAAAAAGCGCATCCACACCTCGCCAGGCGAAGGCAGGATGAAGGAAGGCAGTCTGCTGTAACGCGCCACTGCCCACCAGGCCAGAAGACCGGTGGCAAGGGAAGCCAGGCCCAACCAGTTGCGGCTGGATCTTTCGGTGCGGGAGCGGGAAGTATCCATTAATCGGTTCGTAGGGGCACAGCATGCCGTACCCAAAATAAAAAACCTCGCAGAGAATCAGCTGCGGGGCAGGGAAGCAGGTACAGGCGCGCACTTCGATGCGCTCAGCACAAGGTCTGATGTGCTTGAGAAAGGCCCCGAAAACGGAATCGTTTTCGGGGCCTCCAAATCGAACCAGACCCATGCGGGTCCTGCAAAACACCTTCTTACATCCGGACTTTAACCGTCGGCCCCGGAATCACACCGGATCCTGCCAAATTGGCTCGTGGGCTATACCACCGATCGGGAATTCACTTACACCACATTGTTGCAGTGCAGGTGTCACCCTGCCCCGAAGGTTTTAACTTGTTTTTATATTATATCAGTTATGCCTTTTCGATACACTCAACCGGGCAAACTTCCACACACTGTGGTGAGTCGAAGTGGCCTTCGCATTCTACACAAGTAGCGGCATCAATGACATACAGAACGCCATCACCTTCATCAATAGAGTCGGTGGGGCATTCGGGAACACAAGCGCCACAGGCGATGCATTCTTCGGTAATTTTCATTGCCATAGTAGTTTCTCCTTAGTGAAATCTCGTACTTAAATTAATGCATCCCTATCGCAATGTCAAATGACAAATGTCTTTGCTTTTACTTATTTTGTCATAAAGATTATTGGTCATTTTGAGACGGATTACACAATGCAAACTATAAAATTTAGAGGTTTTAAGGATTTTGTTCAATCTGTTGAAGGGATTCAATGCCATTCACACAATTAAGCTCGTTAATTTAAAGAAAAAAGTGGCGATTCTTTGGATTCTCACCACTTTTCCTTGTGATTATTGGTAATGGGAGGAATGTAACTCTGGTTTTTCTACCGTACATTTAGAGTGAGAAAAGACCAGTCATAGAGTAAACTCA
>CAZCPP010000137.1:0-9824 GCA_964500655.1 uncultured Anaerolineaceae bacterium
CCATTATGCCGGTCCCCGCTGGCACAACCTATGAATCCCTCCTTGGATTCAAGTATTATAAACTATTTTGTGTGCCCAAGGCTCTTTGACTTTTCCCGCTAACTTTCAACTAGAGGAAGCCATGCATACATGGAGGTTCATCGCTTACGTGCAGGAAGTTCCTGGTTTGAGGTTAAACGATCAGTATTCGCTCTGACGTGTGCCACGACCTCGCTCATCCAACCATTACTCTTGAAGCAATTGTGTGAGTCCTACTGTAATATGTGTTACTGCTTCTTGCGTAAATAGGTGAATTATGAATGATCAAGACACGGATAAATTACGGCTATTGGAGTTCAGTTATTTACGCAGTACTCTGTAAATGAGCATCACAATCGGTCCCCGGCTGAGGAGTGCCATTGCAACCAGCAGCTGAAACAGGATCAGTGTGACGGTGAAAAGCCTGGGGTGGTGAATAAACTACAATCGAATAGTTCTTATTGAGCAGGATTTGATCTGATCCTGCTGTATAGGTCTGAGCACTCGCAGGCAGTCACCGTCAGGCTGCCTTTGACAAGCGTGCCAGCGTAGACATAGGGTCCGTTTCGCGCCAGCCAGCCCTCCATGTTGAAAGCCAAGGGGCCATCGGCCGGGATCCATTCCCCGTTGTATTTACGTGAGACGTGGATGTGTGTGCCGGTCACGCGCCCGCCTTCGCAGGATGGGTAACCAATCGGTTCGCCAGCTCTTACGGATCGCCCGGTTGGTGCGCGGCCTTTGGTGGCTACATGTAAATACACGATTACCCAGCCCGTGCGTTCGTCTCCGTCTCCATCAAGATCCAGGGCAATCAATCCGAAATCGGAGCGTGCGACAATACCATCCGCCATAGCAATGCTATAGTATTGTTCCTCGACTGTGAAACACCCGGATTTATCTGTCGGTGGAGCAAAGTCTAGGGCCGTGTAGGGCTGTCCCAATCCCCAGCCGGTATGCGGTCCGCCTGTGTATGACCAGAATTGATATGGTGGAAAGGGCAGTCGCAGTTCAGGTTGCTGCAGGCTGCCGGGCATGTGCTCAACGGGGTCTGTCCAGGGATCGTCGAATAGATCTGAATAGGTGACAAGCAGGCCTTCAGGGCTGACGGCGCGATGGTAATCATCGGCAGCGAGCATTTGTGCAAAGTAGTATTGCAAAGCGACCGAAGCGGCGTTTTGCCAGGGGTCAGGTCGGACGATGCTGCCATCTTTAAGCTCAAACTCGGTCAGTGTACCTATGCGCCATTTGTAATACCCGTCATTAAGGGTGTTGGCTGCACCTACCAGTTGTAGGTACATGCTTTGGTAGTAAGTTTTCTCGAATCCTAGCATGTAACGCGTATCGGGCTTTTCGGTTTGGGAAAGTGCACCTGCCTGGTATTCTAGTAACGTCAATAATAAACGTGGACTTATGCTGTAGTTGATGGCAACGTAGTCCACAATTTCTGGACCAGTGCGATTGGCACGACCTGCCCAGGAGTACACGTCATTAATCCAACCTGGGTGGGAAGCTACAAAGGCAGCCGTATTGAAACCCACCAAGGCCGGTCCGTAGACGAAAGCATGATCGGGAACGATTTGAAAAGGGTTGCCCCAAAGAGGTAAGTAATAAACCGGGATCTTCATAGGCATTCCGGGTGGCATGGTAGTAGCGTCACGAGGGATAATTGGATTCGCTTGATAAATTTCCTCAATACTTGTATTGAAATGGGAAGCAAGCGCAGGCAGTGTATCACCCGTCTGGGCAATGTAATCAACCAGTTCGCCTGGAGAAAATTCCGGACGACCTTCCCAAGTGGGAATTGGGAGTACAGGTTCAGTGGCGATCAAGATGGGTATTCCACTAGCAGATGCACTGGTCCCGCAGGCAGATAAAGCCAGAGATGAGATTATTGATATTGCGATTACAAGATGTGCAATTATTTTTCTTTTCATTAAACAATTGTTCTTATTCGTCAGGTTGGCGGAAAATTGTCGTCGAAGCAATACCCGCAGGATGAGCGGTGATGGTTGTATCACCCTTAGTAAGGGTACCTTCATAAGGCTTTTCACCATTGTGTACCCGGTAACCACTTAATATAAATGGGATGGGGCCATCGGCAAGCACCCACTCGCCATTGTACTTGCGAGCCAGGTGCAAGTGTGTACCAGTTGAAACACCACCTTCACAGGAGGCGTGCCCAATACGTTCATCGGTCTCAACCCAAGCGTCTAGCTCTACACGGTCCTCGGTAGCGACATGCAGATACAGCAAACTCCAGCCAGTTTCTTCGTAACCATCGCCATCTAGGTCAAGCACCACTACACCGTCTCCTGAGCGGACGACCAAACCTGGCGCTGATGCTACCAACCATTTCTCTGATTCGGTGCAACCGGCTTTGTCAGTGGCGGGAGCGAAGTCGATGGCCGCCAGTGGTCCGTCATGTTCCCAAGCGCCATGCGGGCCGCCTGTGAAAGCCCATTCCCGATTGGGTTCAAATGGTAAAACCATGGAAGGTTGGCTAAGTCCCGGCGGGAAAACTGGACCGACGGTCTGTGCCCGTTGCCAGGGATCACCAAAATTCTCAGTAAAAAATGAAGGAAATCCGATGTTGGGGTCAATAATACTCTGCCAATCGGATCTGTTGTAAAGCCGTGAGAAAAAGTACTGCAGGGCAACTGTACCAGCATTCAGATCAGGGGCGATGCGCAATGTTTCCCCATCGGGGAAGGTTAACTCCGTCAATGTGCCGCTTCGCCAGCCATAATAACCGATGTAGAGTTCGTTAACGGCGATCACGGTTTGGATGAAAATGCCCTCCTTGAATTTTCGCTCAAATCCCATCGGAAATTTCTCATGCAAGATATCGGTAGGACTGCCGGTAATCCAATTACCTTCATAGTCCAGTAAAGCCAACAACAAACGTGGGTTGATGGAGTTCTCGCTGGAGATGCGTTCCATGGCTTGAATTCCTGTTGTCCATCCGCCGGAGTTTAGAAACTCCTTATAGCTTGCCAAATCGCCGTTCGCATCCTTGACATAGGCTTCAATATCGAAGTCCGTTGCACTGACTGAGAATACAATTTCGCTATCTGGCATGATTTGTGCTTCTGGACCATATTTGGTCAATCTATCAGGGATGATGAGCAAAGTACCGGGATCAATCAGCCCGGTTTTGGGTAGGGTTTTGGATGAAGTAATATCGTCTGTTTCAACACCGAAATGAGCTGCAATAGCAATCAATGTGTCGCCGCTCTGGGTATAATAAAGTACCGGTGGTTCATCCGAAGCGGTAAATGGGGTTACATCAATCTTGGGAACTTTTTGTGTCAGTGCCACAACCGGTGTTTTCGTTGGGCTGGGAACGAATGTAGGTGTGGCTGATTTAGTTGGAGCGGATTCGCGTAAGGGTGTTGGTGAAGCAGTGATGAGTACTTGTTCCGACGGGGCGGGAAGGACTCCAGTATTGGGCGTAGGAGTCAGATACGTTCCCCAGAGATAAGGGGTTGATCCACACGCATTTATCATCAGTGAATAAATAATTAGGAAGAATAGTCTATTTTTCACGCTAATGCCTCAGCGGGTTGATTATACCTGCGGAGATAATATTGTTTAGAAAGTTATCGCTCGATTTGATTTAATTCGTTACGTCCATCCCATGCTTCGATGGTTTGTTCTCCCTTGGTTAAGAAACCGTCATACTCTTCTGCTGTTCCACTGGAGTACCAACCTTCAAATTGGAATGGTGTAATTCCATCCGCGGCGATCCATTCGCCATTGTATTTTCTGGCGATGTGCAAATGGGTGCCATTTGATAGACCGCCCTCGCAGGATGGGTGACCGATTCGATCCCCTGCATTGACATAAGATTTTGGAATTACACGATCGCGGCGTTCGATGTGCATATAAAACACTACCCAACCAGTTTGTTCTAAGCCATCGCCTACCAGGTCTTGGATTACTACGCCGTCACCTGTACGGACAATCCAGCCATCGGCAACAGCTACTACCCACTCATCACTGGGAGTGCAACCAGCGAATTCGCCTGGTGGGCCAAAATCCAGTGCAGCCCAGGCAGAACCATTGTCCCATCCACCGTGCGGTCCACCTGTGAATGACCAAACCTTTCCTGATTCAAAAGGTAGTTGCATTTCAGGTTGCTTTAAATTTGCCGGAACAAGTGGTTCGATTGCCAGGTCAAAAGGATTTCCGAACAGGAAGAAATATGTTTGAAATAAACCAAATGCAGTTGTATTGCCCTGCCAAGAATACATATCATCTAGCCCGGCAAAATAGCCTTGAATAGCAGCTGTACCGGCGTTAATGGTGGATGCGATAGGCAAAACGCTCCCATCTGCTAGAACCCAGGTGGCCAAGGCGTTTACTCGCCACAGGTAATAGCCCCGGTTTAGGGTATTAGCTGTCCAGGTTAATTGATGGTAGAGGCTATTGTGGGAAGGATCAAGCAATCCTAATGGATATTCTGTGTTAACAGGAGATGATTCTGTCACCCAGCCACTTTGATGTTCCAGAAGCGCGAGTAAAAGACGCGGATTCACTGAGTATTTTTGCGACACAAGAGTGACAATTTGCGAGCCAGACAGATTTATACCGTTAACATCTTCGCTATATGTAGCTAAATACCCACTCTCGTGCTGGACGAAGGCATATACATCGAAAAACGCATTGGCGGGTCCATAAACCATTTCGGAGTCTGGGATGATTTTAAAATCGGAACCCTGTTCACCAGGTGATGGAGCCGGGATGTACAATGCATCTCCGGGTGATAGCAAATCCGCATCCGACAATCCGTTGGCCTGCATCAGCGCATCAAGGCCGACTCCATATTGCAGGGCGATGCTGCCAAGTGTGTCTCCAGGCTGGATAACGTGATTTCCTGGGTCAATTCGGGGAGTTGGCAATACACGTGGGGAATCTGGCGTCGGCGATGTGATCGGTTTTCCTGGAATTCTAGTAGGTTGAAATTGGATCTTATACGGTGCGTGTGTGGGTGTAGAGCCTGACCGTTTTGTTGGAACGCTTCTACCTTCACCCGATAGGGTAGCCGTATATTCAACTATCGGCACAAAGGGTCCAAGATCTTCAGGAGTAGCAGTTTCTGTTGCGTCAACTGGCCTATCTGTGCAGGCAGAAACCAATAGAAAGATCAGTAAGGGGATAGAGGAATATCGTTGCACGGGGGCGATTTTACCAAAGAGTGAATAGATTTAGACAGATAAAAGGTCTTACAAATTAATTACAACTTGTAAGGCCTTACATATTATTAGATTATTAGGATATTTATGTTGCAAAGCCAGAGCCTAATATATAATTTTCGAGTCCTTTGATAGTGCTCTCCCGGTCGGCCATAAGCACGACTACTACATCACGCATAGAAACTAATCCAATCAACTTATCGTTTTCCACAACAGGTAGGTGGCGGATGGCATATTTATCCATGAGTCCCATACACTCATCTACGGAGGTAATGGTGGTTACAGTGATCATTTTCTCTGTCATCAGGTCTTGGACGTTGGTATTTTTGGCGGTTCGTCCCTGATATTCACCTTTACGTACATAATCGCGCTCAGTAAAGATGCCAACTATCTTGTCTCCTTCTGTAACCAGCACTGCACCAATGTTTGCTTCATTCATTGTTTCCAGCGCTTTGAACACAGAATCTGTACATGAGACAGAGTAATTTTTTTCGTTACTTTTTGAGTCGATCAAATTTTTGACTGTGGCCATGTTCAACCTCCTTGGTTTGGGTTAATAAATTGCCTAATAATCCGATGAGACTAGTATAGCAAAAAAACAGCATTTCATGCTACTTTATTCTCAACCGATGCGCCTCCGAATAAACTAACAATTTAGCATTTTTCGAAGATAAATTCAGCCCCGGTCAGCACGTTGACCGAGGCTTTTTTTATGAAATTACTATTGACCGATCTAGGCCAAACTCCTTTAAAGACAGCCCACATTTCTTACCGACTTGTATTGTGTGTTACTGTCTTATGATGTCTTGGATTAGTTCGTCGTCGTGGTTGAATACCCGCACTTGAAAAGCCTGGCGGCCGGGTAGCGAGTGAGTAGCGCATCCAAAGCAGGGATCATATGCCCGAAAGGCCATCTCGATCTGGTTGAGGATGGGATCGTCGATTTTCTTTCCTGGTTTGATCAGCGCCTCAGCAGCTTTCTTAATCGACATATCGATGGCAGCATAGTTGTTAGTCGTGCCCACGATCAGGTTGACCTTAGTGAGGATACCGCGTTCGTCGGTTGCGTAGTGATGGGTTAGCGTGCCGCGTGGGGCTTCGACGATACTGACACCTTCTGTTGGAGTTTCGGTGGGTAGGGTGCGGATATCGCTACCGGTAATCTCGGGATCCTCAGCCAGTTCCAACGAGCGTTCTGCAGCATAGAGCAATTCAATCAGGCGGGCCCAGTGTGTTGCCAGGGTTTGGTGCACAGGCTTACCACCTAATGTTTCATAGAAGCGCTCGTACTCGCTTTGGGCTAAAGGCGTAGCCATGCCGTCAGCGGCATTGAGCCGGCTGAGTGGTGTAGCACGAAAAACACCGCTTTCTTTTCCATCTTCAAAACCCTTCCAACCAACTTCTTTCAAGTAGGGGAATTTCAGGTAAGTCCAGGGCTCGAGATGTTCGGCAACTACATCCAGGTAATCATTTGGAGCGTATTTGACAAATTCGTTTCCCTCTGGATCAACCACGCGCACTTTACCATCGTAGAAGTTAATATGGTTATTTTCATCTACCAGGCCCATATAGTAGGTCTGATGGGTGAATGCCTCGCTCAGTACCAGGTCCAAGTAATCCTGATTTTTTAGTACCACATCTTCGAAGAGTTGCAGCGAGAATTTAGCCGTCTCAATGGATTTCCTGGCGATCTCGACCAGGCGATCACGCTCTTCTTCGCTGATGGATTTACTCACACCACCCACCAGGGCATTGACCGAGTGGATATATCGTCCGCCGATGATGGCGGCAGCTTTATGATTTTCCATGATCAAATCCAGCACGGTAGCGCCAATTTCTTCGCCCACCTTTTTGATCACTCCCAGTACGTTGCGTTCGGCTTTGGGCGCGTCAGGGCCCACTACGAAGTCGGGGGCAGCCAACGCATAAAAATGAGTGGCATGGTCGGCAACGAAAAACGATGAGTACATTAGCTCACGGATTTTCTTGGCTGTGGGGGGCGGATCAACGTTATAAACAGCGTCTCCTGCCTTGGCAGCAGCCATGTGATGCGCCAAAGGACAGACGCCGCATATTCGCTGGGTGATGCGTGGCATCTCCTCTACTGGCCGGCCTTCGCAGAATTTCTCGAAGCCGCGCAGCTCGGGGATGACCATATAGGCGTTTTTCAGGCCGCCCTTCTTGTTTAAGAATAAATCGATACGGCCATGCCCTTCCAGGCGGGTAATCGGGTCAATACTAATTTTAGTCATCTGCTTACCTCCGCAGTTACCCGTATTTAATCTCACTCAAGATCGAGTTGGGCAAGTTGAAACGATAATAAGTGCCCAAAGGATCAACAATGGTTTCCAAAACGCTTTCTACATCTTCGGCATTCTCCACATCGATAATTGCGGCGATAGCACTCATTAATTTTGCGCCCTGGTCTTCAACGCCCTCCGGCGGACCGTAGCAGCCGCGACAGGGCATATTGCCTTGAATGCAAGGTAAACCGCAACCTGCGCGCGTAGCAGGGCCAGCGCAGACCAATCCCTGTTCCAGGAAGCAAATTTCAGGGTCAGCTATAACTTCGTGTGGGCGTTTGAATTCTTTTATTCGTACGGGGCCATTTTGGCTCTTCTTACGGGTGCAGACATCGCAACTTGTCTTATCGTCCACTCCGACCACAGCTCCCAGTTCCGGTAATTTACCTTCCAAAATGACATTTAGCACCGCACCGACCTTTTCGGCCACAGGTGGACAGCCAGGCAGGTAATAATCAACCTGAACGGTTTGATCTAAGGTTTTAACATGTTCGTAGAAACTCGGTAGACTGATCTTGCCCTCGGGCATCTTTGTCGAGGTATTGGGGCGAGTTCCAGCAGAGGCATCCAATGAGGGGCTTGTATCGTATACACGCTCCAGGATCGATTCACGGTCAAAATCGTTGGCCAACCCAGGTATTCCCCCGAGTTGAGCACAAGCGCCGAAAGCCACCATAATCTTGGATTTCTTCCGTAAAAGTTTGGCTAAATGCTCATTTTCGCTGGTGCGGATAGCGCCGTTAAAAAAGCACACGTCGATATCTTTGTCTTTCAAGGCCTCGACATCGCTGTATTTGAAATCCATTAGGCAGGGCCACAAAACTATATCTACCAGTTCGCCGATAGCAACGAGCTGCATGCCAAGTTCAGTGACAGTGATTTCACAACCACCACAACTGGCAGCCCAGTAAAAAGCGATCTTGGGTTTGGCTTTTTTCTTGGCCATTAGTGCACCTCCTTTTGCGGAGACAGCAGCTCAAGCATTGTATCGATTTCCTTTTTAATCCGTCCGCGATCTCGGGTCCCGATCTGTACAAAACTCACCCTTCCTCCGGCCAAATCCATCTGTTCAAACATGCGGTCCAAAAGACCCATCTTGCAGGCACTAACCAGGGTGCCGCGCTGATAATGGCACTCCCCAGGCTGGCAACCGCAGACCAATACTCCGTCAATACCGGAGCGTAAGGCCAATAACGCCATTTCGGGGTCGATGCGACCAGAACAGGGGATATGTACTAGGCGCACATTTTCAGGATAACTTTCCAGCAATTGGATATCCCCATCGGCTCGCAGGCACCAATCGCAGATGAATGTCAATAATCTTGGTTTTCCCTTTACGGTCTTTTTGAAAAAAATCTGTTCCTTGATCTCCGGGTTACTTACCCCAGGACGTGAAATCGCGCCCATAGGACAAGCGCCCACACAGGTTCCACAACCCATGCATTTGTTTGCATCGACTTCTGCCAGGCGGTCCATTGTTCCATTGACTTTCTTTTCGGTCAGCCTAGGTGCTTCATAGGGACAGGCCATGGCACAAATACCGCAACCCGAGCATAAAGATTCATCAACAGTTACAGTTTCCAATGGACTGTTATGCCCGGCTTCGACAGCCAGCTTTTTAACCGCACCGATCACCTCTGAGATGTGGATCTCTTGCGGGCAGGCCGGGTAGCAAAGGTCGCAGCTGGAGCACAACCAGGTGGTGGGGTTGTTGAAAGCCTGCTCCTGCATGCCCATCATTACCTGGCGGATTAGTTTGCGAGGGTTGTATTCCGGTTCAACTTTTTGCTGGATCATGCATTTGCTTACACAGGTCCCGCACGCAAAACAGGCATCCAGGTGTTCACCGCCGGGAATGGTGCGTACTTGATCGGCAAATGAATTGGTTGTTATTGTTGTTTGGCTCATTTGCACATCTCCTATGCAGCTTCGACCTTGACAGCGCAAACCTTGTATTCAGGGATTTTGGCGATTGGGTCGAAGGCGCTATTCGTCAGAGCGTTGGCTGCTGCTTCAGCAAAGTGGAAGGGGATGAAAACCACGCCGGGTTTGATACGGTCGGTAACGCGGGCAATCAGTTCGATCTCGCCGCGCCGGCTGCTGACCACCACCCGGTTGCTACCATTCAGCCCGACTTGGTGGGCGTCCTCGGGGTGGATTTCCACATAGGCCTCGGATACCTCATTATGCAGTTTTTCCGCCCGTCGTGACATGGTACCAGTGTGGAAATGGAACATAATGCGACCAGTAGTTAAAACCAAAGGGTAGTTTTCATCGATCTTTTCAGCAGGTTCTTTGTAAGCAACAG
>CAZCPP010000138.1:0-9803 GCA_964500655.1 uncultured Anaerolineaceae bacterium
GGTTTCGAAAAATCATGCCCGCCCTATTCAATTCTTAAAGTGCAAACATAGTGATTAATTCATTTCCCCCAATCTAATAGCACTTTAAGTGCTTTCAGATTTTGTTTGAAATCAGTATCGCGATGGTTGCGCAATTCCATATCTACCGCGGCAGCACCAAGCGAGACGGCATAATCTGCAAGCGTGCCTGAATAGTAGCAACCGGTATCAATCGGTGGGTATGGATATTTCGTCACTCTTGAAAGCGCCTTGGCCAATTTTTTTGAGTTCGCATCCCAGGGTTCGCCGCCGGGAAAGACTCCCAAAGCTGCGCTATGATAACTGATAATTGCTTGTACACGATGTGTAGATAAAAATGTCATTACAGCGCGGGTTTCTGGTTCCGAGCCTGGCCCTGAGCCGCCCGTAGTGGGTGCGTAATTCCAGCAACCGTCGCGATCCCATTCTTCTTGCCAGTTCTCCGGGAAATTGCGATTTAAATCTACCCCGTGATCGTTAACTCGCCCATGGATTGTATGCGCGCGTGCATCACCATCAGGATTGATATTGCGTAATATAAATATCGACACGTCACTGGGAATGATCTCTGGATTTTCATTAATATATATAATCAACTCATCAGCTAATGCAATCGTGTTCCATTCATAACCACCATGGATGCCCGCCGCTATCATCACCTGTCGCTCTCCTTGCCCAAAGGTATACACTTCCAGTGGACGCCCGGATACAGAATATCCGATTATGATCGGTCGTGGTCCTTTGGGGAGCACAAAGAGTGTGGGAGTATAAACTACGATGGGCGTAGTCAGTGGATTGGGCGTAATCGTCGGCAAGTAATAGATTCCCGGCGGGGAGGTTGGAGACGGGGTTCCAGCAGTAGCAAGTTCCAAAACTACAGGTTCGAAAACGGGTTGCTTTCTGGAGGCAAAAAACATCACCCCGGCCAGCACACCGACCAATCCAACTGCATTTATTCCCCAAATAGCTGTAACCAACCAGGTGGTGCGATTGCCCTTACGTTTCATATCAGTGAGCAGCTTCGGAAGTTCGCCGCAACCAATTTAATCCAAGATTGATGGCCCATCGCGATAGTAAGGCAGGATGACCACCAAAGTTTAATTGTCTCTTTTTGCTCTTTTCGGGAGTGATGAGCATTAATTCCACAATCTGTTTTTCGGGGAAGGCAGCAATACCCAACGCAGCGCGTGCATGATGCTTAGCTTGCAATGATTTCAGATAAGGGGATAATTCTCCTTCAGCAAGATCGACAGACTCGACGGTGATTAAACCTGACTCCTGGACATTGGCAAGTCGACGCGTCAAAGCACCCCCCAAGCCTGCTTCCACAACGACCAGGTTCCAGGTCCGGTCAGATGCGGCTTTTAGCGCTGCGCCTTCGAGTGTATCCTCGTCGCTGCCATAAACCAGAGTTCCCAATCGTTCCCGAATCTGACGCTCAACATCAGCAATCATCTGCTCTGCTTCTGCGTTGGTTTCGGCTTTCGCCGCAATTCGGATATCTACAATTCCGGTGTGAGCTGCCAGCCCTACCGTAGGATTAGTTTGGGTTTCAAATTCTCCGATCTGTTCGTCAATATCAGCTTCACCCGCGCCCGCGGTGTGCAATAAACGAACTTTAATAATTTGATTTAGGTTAAATCTTTTTTGCAGATATGGAATAACCGATTCATGCAGTAAATATTCCATCTCTTTCGGCACTCCCGGCAATGAAATGACAGCATTGCTCTCGTTTTCCACGATAAAAGATGGCGCGGTTCCGACTGGATTTTTTATGCCAATGGATCCCTTGGGAACATACGCCTGACGCTTCTGATTCTCACCAGGTTCTCGACCATAGCGTGTGACAATCTCCAGAATTTGTTCCCAAAGCTCTTGTCGAAATTCAGTATCAATATTGAATGCACAGGCCACTGCCTCGCGGGTAGGATCGTCAACAGTGGGGCCAAGTCCTCCCGTTGTGATAACAATGTCAGCACGCGACATGGAATTTCGAATGGCTTCAGCTATCCGCTCAACGTTATCACCGATCGTAATAGTGCGATACAAATCAACACCTAAACCACGCAGGGTGCGCGCGATGTAGCGAGTGTTCGTATCGACAATCTCACCGAGCAAGATTTCGGTACCGATTGTAATTATTTCAGCTGAAGGCATGTATCAAAAACCAATAATCAATATTCTGTTGCCTGTGTTCATTGCTTTCTATGCAAGTTAGACAACATTGTACTCCTGGATGAGACGATCTTCTTCGAAACGTGCTAAATCCAGCATAGATACATCTATCGTTTTGTAATCGCCATCTATAATGAGTTCGGTTATTAACTTGCCAGAAATCGGCCCATGCATGAATCCATGCCCTGAAAAGCCGCCTATAACGTGAAAGCCTTCTACAGGTGTCTTGCCAAAAAATGGATGGGCATCAGGGGTAACTTCGTACAATCCCGCCCAATGCGAGACCATGCCAGCCTTTTCAACAAGTGGTAGACGGGCGATCCCAGCTTCAAGGTTGAGCAATTCAAATTCTTCGTCCACGTTTTGGTCGAAGCCTGATTTTTCATTCGAATTAGACATACCAATCAGTAACCCCTCCCCTTCGCGATGGAAGTACAACGCCTGAGAAAAATCAATGATGAAGGGCAAATCCAATGGGATTTCGGGAATAGGGGTGGTGGTAAACATCTGTCTGCGCAGAGGGGTGAGCGGGATGTGTACACCCGCCATTTCACCAAGCAACCCTGCCCAGGGGCCAGCTGCATTTACAACCAGGGGTGTGGCAATATATCCTTTGTTCGTCTCTACACCTACAACATTTCCTGACTCTACTTTAATACCAGTCGCTTCCACATTATTGAAAGACTTGGCGCCCAATTTGGAGGCCGCACTGATATATCCAGCTACAACACCATTCGGATCTACTAATCCATCTTTTTGATTGAAAGTGGCGCCAATCGCATCCTCAAAATTAAATAGGGGCAAACGCTTGCGGACCTCTTCACCTTCCAGCCACTCACTCTCCACTCCCAAGTTATTTTGCAGCTCCAAATTGCGCTTGAAGGCAGCAGCATCCGCTTCATCGCTGCAAATGATCAAATACCCACAGGGACGATAATCGATCTCCTGTCCGATTTCATCTTTAAAACGCTCCAACATTGGCAAACTTTCCAAAGAAAGCCGCACATTAATTTCAGTGGAAAACTGATATCGTACACCACCTGCGCAACGACCGGTCGCACCTTGCCCAAAAAATTCATCCCTTTCTATCAAAATAACATTGTTTTGTCCCCTTGCAGCCAGATGATAAAGCGTACTGGCTCCCATCACTCCGCCCCCAATAATGACGATATTCGCTGTTTTTGGTAATGTCATATGGTTTCCTCAAAATTAGAATCTCACATCAGTGCCAATTTTTTGTTGATGTGCATTATGCAATGCTAATTGTGCCGCCACTGCATCTTGCACAGCCACCCCTACTGATTTAAAGTATGTAATTTGTTCAGGTGATTGTCTCCCAGGTTTCTGTTCAAGCACAAGCTCCCCTAATTCTGTAAAAATGTGCTCTTTCCCAAACAGACCAATTTGCATGGGTTGCATCAAATCACCAGTCTCGGCCAAGGTAGCCGAAACAGAATCCACTACCACAAGAGCTCGCGCGACGGTCTCCGCAGGTACTTCTTGCATTTCTGGAGTATACGAGCCAATCGCACTGATGTGTGTTCCCGGTTTCAGGTCAGCATCATCAAAAACTGGATTATTTGAAGTGGTCGCAGTGCAAACAATGTCCGCATCTGAAAGAGCTTGCTGGGCACTGATTGCTACACGCATCTTTTTGGGGATGACTCCCTTTTCCGCCATTTCCTGAACAAATGTTTCAGCCCGTTCTGCGGACGTATCAAACACCCAAACTTGCTCGATCTCCCGTACATTACACGCTGCTTCCAATTGTGTGCGTCCCTGCACCCCTGCCCCAAATACCGCCATCACCTTACTATCTTGTCGTGCCAATAAATCAACCGCTGCACCGCTACCCGCTCCAGTGCGAATAGCCGTGAGCGCATTACCTTCAAGCAATGCCATCGGTCGGCCTGTATCCGCTTCAAGCACGAGAACAGCGGCTTGAATCAGTGCCAGGTCGCGGTCTCGCTCCGGATTTTTTGGGAACAGTGAAACTACTTTGACAGCCAAGGCATTGCCTTCCTCGGCTTGAACGTAGGCCGGCATAAATAAGCTGATGGCATCCTGCGAGGGAATACTGAGTCGCGTCCGAAGTGGCACATCAGCTTTCCCGTCCGAGAGTGAAGCGTAAGCACTTTTCATGGCTTCGATGGTTTCTTTCATCGGCAACGCTTTTCGGACATCGTCAGCAGTCAAGATCAACATTGTCGCTTCTCCTATATATGCAAAAGCGCAGAGGTCATTATTGTACCTCTGCGCTTCGTTTTTTGGTGTTTTTCGGCTAATCGATACCCAGGTAAGCCTTTTGCACCATTTCGTTCTTTTTCAAGTTATCGGCAGTATCACTGACAACAATTTCACCAGTCTGCAACACGTAACCACGATCGGCAACAGATAGGGCCATGGTTGCGTTCTGTTCCACAAGCAAAATCGTAGTGCCCTCTTTGTTGATCTTTTCAATGGTATCGAAAATCGCTTCAACCAATACTGGTGCCAAGCCCATCGATGGTTCGTCCATCAGTAACAGTTCCGGTTTGGACATTAACGCACGGGCTGTGGCTAACATTTGCTGTTCGCCACCAGAGAGTGTACCCGCAACCTGTTTCTCGCGTTCTTTCAAACGTGGGAGAATTTCAAATACAAATTCCAGGTCTTTTTGAATGCCTGCTTTGTCGTTGCGATGGTAGGCTCCCATTTCCAGGTTTTCGAGTACCGACATCTTCCCAAAGATTCCTCTTCCTTCTGGAACCATCGAGAGGCCTTTGAATACCAGTTCATGGGCAGCAAACTTTACAATATCTTCACCTTTCAACACAATATTGCCCCGGCGAGGCTTGATCAGACCGCTAATGGTACGCAAAGTGGTTGTTTTTCCCGCGCCATTCGCTCCGATCAAAGTGACAATCTCACCTTTTTCAACTGTCAGGGAGATGCCTTTTAGGGCCTGAATCTTATCATAGTAAGCGTGAATATCATTGACTTCCAAGAGTGCCATAGGAATCTCTCCTGACTAACCCGCAGATGCGGAGGCTTTAGTTTTTAAACCAGTAGCGGCGCCACGCCCGAGATAGGCCTCGATCACCTTCGGATTGCGTTGGATTTCTTTGGGCGAACCTTCGGCAATCTTCTGGCCAAAGTCCATTACGGAAATATGTTCGCTGATGCCCATGACAACCCGCATGTCGTGCTCGATCAAGAGAATCGAAATACCAATTTCGTCACGCATTGCACGAATGAAGTGCATCAGATCTGCGGATTCGTTGGGGTTCATACCCGCGGTCGGTTCGTCCAATAGGAGTACTTTGGGTTTGCTGGCAAGAGCACGAGCGATCTCCAAACGTCGTTGAGCGCCGTATGGAAGGTTGCGCGCCAGTTGGTCGCCAAGGCCTTTCAGACCAACGTAATGTAACAAGCGGCGAGCCTCTTCGAGAGCCGCTGCTTCCTCATTAATAACCCTTTTGTTTTTAATTATGGCTTCAAGCCAGAAAGTCTTATAGTGTGGATGATGACCAACCAGAATATTTTCGATAGCTGTCATGTTTGCAAATAAACGAATATTCTGGTATGTGCGCGCAATACCGGAATTGGTAACACGGTCTGGCGTGAAGCCCTGGATCTGATGTCCATCAAAGGTGATTTCCCCTTCATCGGCTGTATAGAAACCCGTGATGCAGTTGAATAGGGTTGTCTTGCCAGCTCCGTTGGGGCCGATAATGCTGTCAATCGCGCCCTCTTTTAATTCAAAGTCAAAGCTATTGACCGCAACCAGGCCGCCGAAGCGTTTGGTAACACTGTCTGATTTTAGGACGATTGTCATTTTTATCTCCTAAGCCTCTGACGTTTCCAGATCATTGTTATTAATATCTTCTTCACCGACATGCAACTCGCGTTTACGTGTTTCTTCAGGGATAAAGCCTTCAGGCCTGAAGAGCATCATGATGATGAGCAAGATACCGTAGAACAAGAAACGATATTCTGTAAACTCCCGCAGCAATTCTGGGAGGCCAACCAGAATCAGTGAACCCACAATCACTCCCGGGATACTGCCCAGGCCGCCGACAATTATCACCGCCAGTGCATTGATGGAGACAATCAGATTAAAACTGTGCGGGAAGATGTTACCCAGGCGGGCGGCAAACACTGCCCCAGCCATGGCTGCGAAACCAGCACCAACCGAGAAAGCCAGCAACTTGGTCTGCACAAGATTGATCCCCATAGCTTCTGCTACATCCTCATCCTCACGCATGGCCATCCATTGACGGCCTAGGCGAGAGTCCTTTAGACGGATGGTGACAAATGCGATCAGGAGCGAACCTGCAATTACCACATAATACATTGTTTGTGGCTGACTCATCGTTACCCCCATAAATACAGGGTTGGGGATATGCAGAACACCTTGCGGGCCGCCCTCAAAAGGAGCAAACCAGTCGGAGGTGAAAACGATACGAATGATTTCACCAAATCCCAGGGTCACGATCGCTAGATAGTCGCCGCGCATGCGCAACACCGGGAACCCCAACAACACACCGAAAAACAAACCTATCAGCAAAGCAATTGGTACCGTGGCCCAGAAATTTAAGTCGGTGAGTCCAAGCGACCCAGTTGTAGTGAAAAGGCCCATTACGTAGGCACCGATAGCGAAGAAGGCAACGTACCCCAGGTCAAGCAATCCGGCGTAGCCAACAACAATATTCAGACCCAAGCCCATCATGACATATAGGCCAACCATGAAGAGCGCCTGGCTTAAAAATTGCCCGACCATCCAGGGAAGCATTACCAAAAGTACAACTCCCAATATGATGCCAACCGTTCGTGTGCGTTTTTGCCGATCAGCAGGCAAATTTTCCCAACGACTTTGTGCTCTCTTTGGGACTCTAAGATACGCAACGTAAAAAGCTATCGTAAATATCAAGAAGGCAGCAAATGGATTTAGTGCCTTTTGATGGAACAAGAAGCGAATGACAATTTTCCCACCAAACTGGTTGAGGATTTGGGTTACATTTTCAGAAAATAGCCCAATTGCAAAGGTCCAAATAAAAGCATTCAGCAAGGACCCACGCCAACGGCCAGGAAGTAACACAAACGCTGAGCCAAGCCCTGCCAATATCATGGTAGTAAGAATAAGCAATGGGATACCAACTGCTAAACCCTGGCCAAAGGTCAACAATTCCACCAAGACAGGTGAGAAGTTTACCAACATGTCGCGCCAGCGAAAAACAACTTCCTGATCAATTTGTCTTATTACCAAAACTTGGATCAGGAAAATTAGTATTATTAGGGGCAAACTTGACACTGCACCAGCGAGCACGCTACTTACATATGAGTTGAGGGTTTTTTCCTGCTCTCTTAATGAACGGGCAGTCAGGATGCCAGCCATGATCGCGCCAACAAAAATGAATACCTGACCTGAAGAGATGAACGTGCCGAGTAGGTAGCGTTCCGAAAATGTTTCAGTAAGCCCGATTGCGCTGATGTAAAAAGCAACGGCGCCCCCCAAAAAGCCGTATTGAGCAATGGTACGCCAATTCAATTTCATGTATGTACCCTCACGCTTTCTTTTCTGCGAGTTTCTCGCCGAAGATGCCCTGGGGTCGGAAGATCAGGATGAGCACCAACATTGTGAAAGCAAAAGCATCGCGTAATTGGTTTGCCGAAGGGATTCCCAATCCTTCGAGAATCAAGTTCGGGAAGAGCGATTCGATAACACCTAATAACAAACCACCGATCATAGCGCCGGGTAAGTTACCGATACCGCCCAAAACCGCCGCCGTAAATGCCTTCAAGCCAGGGAAAAATCCCATGAAGAAATATACACCCTGCGGACGAAAAAGACCATTGAATACACCCGCCGCGCCAGCTAAGGCACCGCCAATCGCAAAGGTGGTCACAATAACTTTATCGATGTTAATGCCCATCAAACGGGCAACATCTTTATCTTCTGAAACCGCGCGCATGGCCTTACCCATTTTTGTGCGTTCAACAAACAAATACAGCACAATCATCAAGAAGATCGCTGCAGCTAATACAATCAATTGAACCAGAGGAACCTCAAATCCAAAAACTATTACCTCTCTTCGCAAAGCATCAATCATTGGATAAGCTCGGAACTCTGCGCCATATAACCCCCGGAATGTGTATTGCAAGGCGAAGGAAGCGCCGATGGCCGTGATTAACGGAACCAACCGAGGCGCACCTCTGAGAGGGCGATAAGCAATGCGTTCTAGAAGAACAGCAACAATTGTTGATACCGTGGCGGCGAGCAATATCAATGCAATTATACCCAGGACAAGATTTGAGTCTAGGAAACCTATTGCAGAAAGATACTGTGCTAGGAAAACCGCTGTGAAGGCGCCTGCCATATAAACTTCGCCATGAGCGAAGTTAATCATGAGCAGAATGCCGTATACAAGTGTGTAACCTAAGGCGATAAGTGCGTATACACTGCCTTGAGCTAGACCGGCAAAGACCAGTGTAGCCCATTGGGCACTGGTATATCTGGCTGCCATCACAGTGTTGTAGACGCCAAGAATGATTACAAGGATAGCAGCGATCTGAAACATCTTCAGGAATATATCTACCCATGAGATGTTTTCTGTGAAGCGTTTGAGCATACCGACCTCTTCTCCAGAGAATGATAGCTATGTACGGAAAGAAAGGGTGGGCCAGGGAAATATATCTCTGACCCACCCCCTACAATTATCGGTTCAGTTTGAAAAAACACCAAACCAAGTCGAAGGCAACCTTACGGGGTGTAGATTGCTTCTGGCGGCCAATTGCCATCAAGTTCGGCCTGGGTGATCTCGAAAATACCCAGAGCTTCACCAGTGGCGCAGTCACCATGGCTGGCAGCGGTGATGCCAAAGGCGCTGTAGTCATCATCGCTACAATCGAGCTTGCCGGTCAGACCGGTGTAGTCGGTGACGCCAGCGACTGCATCGCGCAGAGCCTGGCGGCCCACATGCAGCGTGCCATCATTGTCAGCAACAGCAACTTTCTCGATTGAGTCCAATAGGATGTTGGTGCCATCATAAGCAAAGGCATGGAAACCACTCGGGGGAACGCCACCGAATTTGGTGTCCCACTTAGCCAAGAATGCTTCATAATTTGCACCACTGACGTACGGACCAGACATGGTCATCCCAACAACGTTCGGGCCAGAGTTCTCGGGGAACGAGTCGGCCAAGAGACCATCAGCACCCATCAGAGCGGTCCCTTCAAGTCCGTCAATTTCAGAGGACTGAGCAACGATGAATGGGCCTTCGGGTTCGAAGATTGGGAAGTATAAAACGTCAGGAGTGTCAGCAGCGACACTGGTCAAAACTGTGCGCATATCGGTATCGCCAATGTTGACAGCGCCCTGGAAGGTGATCGTACCGCCTATTTCCTGGAAGCGCCCAGCGAATACCTGCTGGAGTTGATCGGCGTAGGGGCTGCCGTCATGGATCGTAGCAGCAGTGGTAGCGCCTAGTTCGTTGAAAGCAAAGTCAGCTGCAACAGAGCCCTGGAACAGGTCGGTGTGGCAGATGCGATAGTAGCCAGCCTGCCAGGTCTCACCCTCAATGGTCAGAGCAGGAGCTGTGTTAGATGGCGAAAGCATAACCAAGTTTGCA
>CAZCPP010000139.1:0-9755 GCA_964500655.1 uncultured Anaerolineaceae bacterium
AGGCTTTTTGCCTGACCACCATATGTGGCTTTTTCACGGAGATTCCCAAAGAGCCGTAAATAGCCTCTCTGGTGAAGACCGAAAAGGTCACGGGCGAAGTTTCAAAAGATTTCCTGTGAAGATTCGCTTCTCATCTTTTTACAAAATCAAGAGATAAACAAAACCCACTTCCACCCCGAAGACCCCACAGGCAAAATTGACCCAGTCGTTGCTCAACCAGCCCCAACCGCGGATTTGGGTTGTCTGTGTGCCGCAGCTATGAGACGGATGACGCTCAGTCTCTTTCTTGCAGGCGGGACAGTAGTAAATGGCCTGCACGGTCGCGCCCAAAAACGAGTCAAACAATGCACCAAGAAAACCTGCAATGGAGACCCAGGTAATTATTGCCCAGTCAATTCCATCAGGTGATAGCAACCCCGCTAATACACCGATAACCCCTGCTCCTGCCAGTGAGGCCAAGGTCCCAACCAGAGAAATACCACCTGATGTTCCCTTTTCAACAACTTTTCGTAAGTTCGTGATCAATCGTGGCGAAGTTGGACTAAGTACACCTAATTCCGTCGCCCACGTATCAGCATTAACCGCCGCCAACGAAGCCGCGCATCCCAACCAAGGCCAGATGGCATCCGGAAAGAAGACATGCAGTAACGCAAACAGAGTTGCGATCCCCCCGTTACCATATACCTGACCAGAATCCCGCTTTCCGCCTTTGGCATATTTCTCGTTGGCTTCATATTTATGATCCTTGAAGGCACGACTAAAAGCGCTGGATGTGACAAAAAAAGTCAACAACAAAATGGCCCACTGCCAGCCTCCCAATCCAAATATGACGGTCCCAACGATGAACGCCGCGTACGCTCCACTTTTGTCGAGGCTACGGGCACGGTAGGCTAAATTGGCGATAATAATAGCGAGAAGAATTCCAATGATGAGTTGCATGTTCAAATGATATCTCTCTCCCTATAAACGAAGTTTTCAGGGGGAGGATTACAAGGGTGTAGAAATCATAAATAACACGGCTAACAAAAACAACAAACTAGACAAGGCGCTTGAAGTCCAGATGATGACTGCTAATATATGGTGTGTTTTCCAGCGATAAAAATACAGTCCTGCAAACAGCCCCGCCAAAAACAAAAAGGCGCTGACAATCGGTAATAAGATCAACTGTCTTGCAGGGGAAGGAGGCAACGCTGCACCGGAGGGCGCAAAACCAAGCGTCACCTGGCTAATCGTCGGGATAGTCAGTCCCACCCAGATCACCAATCCGATATTAAGGAACAGACCAATTAGCCACAGAAAGCGAGCCGACGTGTTTTCCCAAGCTCGCGAAAAAATAAAGGAGGGATAAACTGATTTCGCTTCAGCGGGTGTCAGGCTGCCCATCTCGATGGTACGGGCAAAGGTCTGTGCAAATCTGGCTGCGTTGGTTGGTGAGATAGCATATACACGTTTGGAGGTCGCCACCAACAGCAGATTCCTGGCATCCGATGCTAGAAATTCGACTATGCCAAGGTCTGGATGGCGACGCAGCCCCAGCACTGCACCTGGTATCGGTAACCAGGGCAAGCGCAGGGGCGTGGTCAGATCGCTGGCGGGGCGTAGCCATTCGATATCGGATAACGGGATATCTTCGTCACGCAGCCCCCAACGCAGTTCCAGGCTGTCGCGGTCCAAAATATAATCTGCACGCATCAACGCATAAAAGCGGTAGGCGAATAAAGGCACAGGAACAAGTGCCAGCAAAGCGTCTAATAAATAGATGACAAAGTTTGGTCCCACCTCGGCGCGTGTCAAATTCCAAATGCCCCAAGACGAAAGCCCACCCAGCACCAGCACCAGGATGGCGTGGATCAGTAACCCAAACCGCTTGGCAGGAGGATAATGATCCACGTTCACGCTACGCTCAAACCCCCCCGAATCGACTGGCAAACGTACTCCACCTGTTCTTCCGCCATCATACCTGAAAACGGAACCGCCATCCCGCGCCGTCCCAGGTCTTCGGTCACGGGAAAATCACCCTCGAGGTAGCCAAAGCGTTTTACCATGTAGGGCTGTAAGTGGATTGGCAGGAAATACGGACGCACCGGCACGCCTTTTTCTTCCAGTTGTTTTGCGAGCACATCGCGGTTTATTTTGGAATCGAAACGGATGACGTAGACGAACCACGACATGCGTGTGGTATAAGGCTCGACAATTGGAATCTCTACGCCCGGAATTTCGCCCAAGCGCGCCGCGTACCAATCTGCTACTTGCTCCCGTTTCGTAAGCAACTCATCCAGCCTGCACATTTGCGCTGTACCTAGAGCCGCAGACATTTCATCCAGGCGATAGTTGTAACCCAAATGCGTATGTTGCAACCATGTGTCGCCGACGGCGCGTCCCTGGTTACGTAAAGATCGTATGAACCCAGCGGCTTCGTCGTTATCGGTGACGATCATGCCGCCCTCACCAACTGTAATCTGCTTGTTGGGATAAAACGCGAAGACTCCATAATCGCCAAGCGTCCCGGCTTGGCGGCCTTTGTACTCAGCGCCCAAAGCTTCGCAAGAATCCTCGATCACCGTCAATCCCTGTTCTTTTGCAATAGCGTTGATAGCGTCCATATCTGGGGGTTGGCCGAATACATCAACAGGGAGAACCGCCCGTAGGGGCGAAGCACGTTTAGCCCCTACACGGGGTAAATAGTTTTTAATATTCTTCGCCGCGTCCGCGACTAATTCGGTGTCAATATTCCCCGTACGCGGATCAATATCCACGAATACAGGCACGGCATTTTCAAATAGCAGCACATTCGATGAGGCCACGAACGAAAATGGTGTGGTGATGACCAGGTCCCCTGGCCCAATCTCAGCCGCACGCACACATAGATGCAACCCGGCCGTGCCGGAGTTAACACCGACAGCATGCTTTCGGCCAGTCAGGTCACAGAAGGCATGCTCGAAATCACGAATATGCTGGCCCATACTCAAAATGGGTGTGTTGATGACATCAATCACAGCCTGACGGTCTGCGTCGATTAGGTCAGGGGAAGACATGGGGATTTTCATACTCATATTATATGCGTTGTGAGGACATGATAAATCGTGAGACTACAAAAGCTTTTGGATTTCCACGATAATATTATCCAGCGGTACAAGTATTTTCTCTGTTGCCGAACGAGACTTTACTTCTACCATTCCGTTTTGCAATCCCCTCTCACCAACCGTGACTCGCAAGGGGCAGCCGATCAAATCTGCATCGTTGAACTTCACTCCAGCTCGCCCATTACGATCATCAAGAAGGACAGAAATACCAGATTTTTGCAACTTTTCATATTGATCAGTTGTAACGGAACCAGTGTCAACCGTCTTTCCAGGGATATTCATCAGATAAACATCAAATCGCGCAGCAGGATGAGGTAAAGTCAGGCCGTTCTCATCATGATGCGATTCAGCTAGAGCATGCAATATATTGTCAAAATAATATTCACCTTTATATGCTAATAACTCAGCTGACAAAACAGACAATGGTTTCTCGCATTTGCTACAGGCATTACCTTTTTCAGCCTGCACTAAGTCCGCGACGATTTCCGCGCTGTAATCACGTCCATAGTTGACGTTTTTCAGGTGATACCCAGCCTCATTTGCGCCTGCAACCAAGTTTGGGGAATTTGGAATCAAATCATCCACGATGATAAGAGCATCTTTTAAGCCAATAGGAGACGCATATCCCGCTACTGCGCCGGCCGCTTCGATTTCATCGAAATAGGCAGGCTTTACATCTCCTACTTGCTCTATTAACTTGACTTCACTCAGTTGCATATCTCCACGCACTACGGCAAAGATGAGTTTACCGTCAGATGGACGGGTGTATAGCAACGCTTTGGCAGTCTTCTCTTGTGGAATTCCTAAGAAATTGGTTAAATCTTCAATGGTGTTACAGTCAGGCGTTGGGATTTTTTCAATTGGAAGTGCATCTTCAGCTCGAGAAACACTTTTGGTAAAAAGAGCTAATTCACTACGCGCGGAATGTCCGCATGCAGGACAATGGATAATTTCCAGTGCACCGGTTTTAAGAAGATAAAAGACCTCTTCTTCGTTATCCACAATGGATATATCGAGTGTTGAGAAAAAAGAATTCCCCAAGTCCACTGATAATTTTTCAAGGTGTTTCAAGGCGTGTTCTCCAAGCGCAGTTGGCTGGTTCTCACGTGTAATGTAGCCCGCTCGAACGAGAAAGGCAAATCCCTGAGTACGGGCGTTATTTGGGGCTTCGCGTTGGGTTTGAATAGATAAGTCAGTATAATTCATGATTGACTAGGGAGCCCCCAAAATTTGAACCTATTTTGCTTTTACAGTTTTCTTTTTTGCGCGAATTGTTGTTTTGGAAGTTGATTTCCGTTTCTTTACAGTTGGCTTAGATTCAGTAACCGGAGTAGCGGATTCAGCCAAGGCTTCTTCAGCAGGTGTGGATTCGGGAGCAGGTTCGAGGTCTAATTCGACCGCTTCTTCCATGCGGATCTGTCCGCGCAGAAATGCACCATCTTCTGTCACAAATGCAGTAGTGACTACATCTCCCCATACGCGCCCGCTGGCGCGGATTTCAAGCTTCTGGGTGGTGATATTGCCACGGACAGCACCTGCTACTATCACTGTTTTGGCACGGATATTCTCACAAGTTACACGTCCTGTCTCGCCAATGACAAGCATACCTCTTAAGGCAATTTGACCTTCGAAAGCACCCTCAATGCGGACGCCGCCGCTGCCATTGATGCTGCCGTGCCAAATCAAGCCCGAGCCGAGCACGGATGTGATCCGCTCTACCGCTTGGATAGGTTGAGAAGATTCTGATTCAGGGGAAGTGCTTCGTTTGAACATTGTTATTGAAAAAGATAGAAATATGATAATCAAATAATAGGACGCGAAGATTCTTCACGTCCTATTGTAACATCTTCAGATATTTTACGTCTTCGCAGTTAATTAAATTGATTTTCTGAAATCTGCACACCAACGGTGTTGAAACCGCTATCTACGTATAGCACTTCACCAGTAACATGCTTGGACATGTCGGAACAAAGGAAAACAGCGGCATTGCCCACATCTTCGATACTGACGTTTTCCTTGATGGGAGCTACCTCGGCAAAGTATTTATACATATCCTTAAAACTACCGACGCCAGCAGAAGCCAGGGTGCGAATCGGGCCCGCCGAGATAGCGTTAACGCGAATGCCTTGAGTGCCAAAATCGTAGGCCATATAACGGGTAGAGGCTTCTAAAGCAGATTTAGCGACACCCATCACATTGTAATTGGGCGCGACTTTCTCTGCACCGAAATAGGTCATACAAATCAGTGCTCCACCTGGACGTATGATGGGCTGGAAAGCACGAGCCAGGCCAACAAAAGAATAGACACTTATATCCATAGCTAGGTGAAATCCTTCTCGAGTGGTATTGTAATAAGGGCCACTAAGTTCATCACGGTTGGCGAATGCAACTGAATGAACAAGGATGTCAACCTGTCCAAATGTTTCAGCGGCCTTAGCTGCCACAGTTCCAATATCTTCATCTATGGATACGTCACATTCTTCAACAAAAGTACAGCCAAGTGACTCGGCTAATGGTTTAACACGTCGTTCGAGTTGTTCGGTAGCATAGCTCATTCCCAAAGTCGCACCTTGTTCATGGAATGCTTTCGAAATGCCCCAAGCGATCGAACGGTCGTTTGCCAGTCCAAAAATCATAGCTGTTTTTCCCTCTAGTAGTTTCATGTTTTGCTCTCCTTAACCAGTAATGACTTCCTTTATCGAAGTTCGCTACTGGCTTAATATAAATTGGATAATTTTCATGGGTATTATACATCTTGAAAAGACGCATTATAGAACACACGTCAGGTGAAAAAGTCGCGCACCAATAAAGCACAACTCGCTCCGATATTGTTCGGGGCGAGTTATGCTTTGAGTCTTTTTCAAGACTGTTCTATCCTTCTAGCAAGTTCTCTCGTATCTGAAGTGGTGTTTCATCAGCAGTATGGATCGTCTCAGCGCGGTTTTGGATGAGTCGTAGACTGTTTGAAATATAGATTTTCGCCAGTTCGCGCTTATTTTCAAGCGATTGAGCATCTTGTAACATCAACCATGAGTTGATCAGGTAAGCAGCAATGTCGGTCAGATCGCAAGCGTAATAGTCGATCATATCTCGATCTTGCTCTTTCAAGGTTCCAATGGCCTGTCTAAAGATTCCATTGGCCTCGATAAGTTTTTCTTTGAGCGAGATAAGTTCATTGTATTCACGCCCAGCCCACTCATCCAGAAGGGGATCGAGTGTGTAGCCTAATAACTTACTAAGGGTTGCTACGATTTGAAGCTGGCTCGTGCCTTCGTAGATATTCGTCACGCGAACATCGCGATAATGCCGTTCTACATTAAATTCACGCATATACCCAACACCACCAAGAATTTGTAATGCCATATAACAAACCCGATTGCCCATTTCGGAGGCGTAATACTTGGTAATTGGAGTCAAAGCATCAGTTAGACTAGAAATCCGTTTTTGTTTTTTCCGCGTTTCTGGGGTTACATTCTCTTTATCTTTAAGAAGCTCGTCATAGCTCTTTAACAAGTCTACCCAGCGACCGGTTTCGGCCAGTAAGGCTCTCGTGGCTTCCAGCTCACCACGCATTTCGATCAGCATACGGGCCACAGCTGGCAACTCACGAATTGGTTTCCCAAATTGCTCTCTTTCTCCAGCGTATTGATGGGCTTCACGATAGGCAGCTTCGGCAATCCCCAATGCCTGAGCCCCAACAGCCAGACGCGCCCCATTCATCATGGCCATTGCATATCTTAACAATCCAAAACGCCGCTTTCCAATTAAAATGGCCGGGGTATCGTTATATTGAACTTCGCAAGTTGGTGATGAGTGAATGCCCAGCTTACTTTCAATACGGCGAATTTTGACACTCTCATCTTTTTCAATCAAAAAGATGGATAACCCACGAGCATCAGCGGAACCTTCTTCGCTGCGGGCCAAGATAACTTGTATTTCGGCCACCCCGTTTGTAATAAAGCGCTTTACGCCGTTTAGTTTCCAAGTATCGTTGGCTTCGTCGTAGGTAGCACGCATCTGTACGGATCCCAGGTCGGAACCGGCTTCAGTTTCGGTCAGGACCATGGCGCCTCCAACTTCGCCGCGCGCGAAACGTGGCAAGATGCGGGCTTTGACCTCTTCGTCTGCATATTCGTTAATCGTGGATGCTATTTCTTGCAAACCAAAAATAGTCATCAATCCCGCTTCGGCGCGCGAAACCAGTTCAACCATCATCTGGTAGAGGGTTTCCGGCAAGTTCAAACCACCGTATTCCCATGGCAGCATGGCGCCCATTAACTCTGCTTGCTTGAGGGCTTCGATAGCTTCCTGAGTAGCATCCGCATAGGTAACCTCGCCGCTGTTGAACTGGGCGCCGTCTTCGTCTGCTTCTGCAGCGCGAGGAGCAATTTCTTTTGCACAGATCTCGCCAAGCACATTTAATATTAAGCGCCAGTTGTCTTTGGCATCTTCATAATTGCGCGGGGCAGTTGGATACTGGTCATGGTAACTGTAATCATGCTCTTTGATAGCAGTGATTTCCTCCAAACCAAGTTTTTCAAGCCGAAATTGCAAGTCCTCATTATCAAGAAAAAAGTTTTCACTCATGGCGGCTCTCCTTATTTGGCTTTTTCTCGTAGCGCCCTGATCAATAGCGGCATTACTTCGGCCAGATCTCCAACAATTTTATAATGAGCAACCTGGAAAATCGGCGCGTTGGGGTCTGTGTTGATAGCGATGATTTTATTTGATTCGTCCATACCAGCTCGATGCTGAATAGCACCGGAAATACCGGCAGCAATATACAGTCTGGGGCGCACGGTCGTACCAGTTTGGCCGATCTGATGCTCGTGCGAGACAAGGCCAGCATCCACAGCAGCGCGAGAAGCACCTACTTCGCCGCCCATTAGATTAGCCAAATTGTGTAGTAAGTGAAATTCGTCATCATCGTTAACGCCGCCACCGCCTGCCACTATAACTGGAGCATCTTTAAGATGAACGGTTGCTTCACGAACTTCTCGGCTGAGTACTTGCAAGGCAAAATCCGACTGCTGGAATTTCGGTGTGACGGTTTCGATTTCGCCTTTACGGTTGTTGTCTGCTTCATTTCGGCGCATCACTCCTTCTCGTACGGTAGCCATTTGTGGGCGGGTGTTTGGATTGACAATGGTAGCGATGATATTGCCGCCAAAAGCAGGGCGTACCTGATACAGCAGATCTTTGCAAACACGTTTTTCTTTTTTGATCGTGTAATCGCCAATTTGTAAATCCGTACAATCAGCGGTCAGGCCAACACCTGCAGCCGCAGCTACCCGTGGCGCTAAATCGCGGCCGGCAGGGGAAGCTCCGATCAAGAATATGTATGGTTTGTGTTTCTTGATCAAGTCAGTTGTTACACGTGAATATGGCAGCGTGCGATAATTTTCTAATTCTGAATGATCGACCAATAATACGCGATCCGCGCCGTACTGTATAACGGATTCAGCTAGAGCACTGATCTTATGGCCGCATAACACCCCCAAAACTTGACTCTTCAATCTTTGAGCTAATTCTTGGCCTTTAGCAAGTAGTTCAAGGCCGACATCTGCGATTTTGCCATGTTCTTGTTCGATAAATACCCAAACATCTCGATTTTCTTTTGTCATCGTTGCACCTACCCAACCACATATTCCTGAATTAATTCTTCGACTAGTGCTTTTATGCCTTCCAGTGTAGGTGGAATATCCTTACTTTCAGTGGCCTCCAATACGACATAATTAACCTTGTGAACCTGAGTTGGCGAACCGGTAAGCCCAATTTGAGATTCATCTAATTTAAGATCCTCTGAACTCCATATGGGAATCTTTAATTCATTTTTACTCAAATATTTGTCTAGTGTTTTTTCATTCTCGAATTCTGGCCAGCTCTCGATTAATTTCGGATATTCTACCGGAATAGCTGCCAATTTGTATTGAATACGTTTGCGAGCTGAAGCAGGACGTGGGCGATTGGCCGTACCAATTACTGTCAGTAAACAGGGTAATTTGCATTTGACAATTTCAGTTCCCAGATCAAACGCTCTTTGTACAACGATTTCATTATCTTTCAATTCCACAATTGATTCACTGTAAGTGATCTGGGGGATGTTAAGTTTCTCAGCGATCTGTGGGCCAACTTGGGCGGTATCCCCATCGATGGCTTGCCGTCCGCAGAAGACCAAATCATATTGACCAACCTTTTCAATCGCACATTTTAGGGTATATGAGGTGGCCTGAGTATCGGCACCAGCAAATTTCCGATCGGTCAGTAAAATAACCTGATCCGCACCACGATAAAGTGATTCACGTAGAACTTCGGCAGCTTGCGGTGGTCCCATGCTGAGAACGGTGACCGTTCCACCATATTGTTCCCTGACTTGTAGCGCCATTTCCAATGCATTTAAATCTTCTGGATTGAAGATAGCCGGAAGAGCGCTGCGATTCATCGTCCCGGCGTCCGTCATCACGTCACCAGACACCTGACGTGTATCAGGGACTTGTTTGACAAGTACAATCGAGTTAAAGCCCATAAAAAATTACCTCCAAATCTTTTTCAATAGCGGCGAAGCATGTGCTTTGCAGTCTATCGATGATTTCATTCCCCAGATCTTTCCTCATATTAATTTTTCTACCGTACATTACCATTGAGAGATGAAGGTTGAAAGTAAAAGAAAAC
>CAZCPP010000140.1:0-9732 GCA_964500655.1 uncultured Anaerolineaceae bacterium
TCCATACACCTATCTTAATCGCTTTCAATCGAAAATGCGTAACTACAGTTAATATGACAAGAATGATTACGAAAAAGTTTCAGTTGACAGTGTGTTTTTGGCTGAAACTTTTTATTATCAGGGATGGTCTAACTATACAAGGAATTATTTTGTAATCATGGATGAAGCGGATCTGATCAGACAAGCGCAGACAGGTGATACAAGGGCTTTCGAAGCTTTAGTAATCGAAAATCAAGACTTTGTCTATAATCTAGCGCTGCGCACGCTTGGTAATCCTGATGAGGCAGAGGATGTTGCTCAAGATGCTTTTGTTCGAGCTTGGTTAGCTTTGCCGAAATTCCGCCGACAAGCAAAGTTTCGCACTTGGCTGTACCGCATTGTTGTCAACCTGTGCTATAACCGTTTCCCGCACTTGCGACGTGAGCTAGTCGTGTTAGTCGACGAAGATATTGCAGATATTACGGATCCTGCCACAGAAGCTGGTTTGATTATCGATGTAGAGATGAAGGAGCAGCGTGCCTTTCTCCATCGTCAAATTGATGAATTACCAGATCATTATCGCATGCTGATCTCGTTACGATACCAAGAAGAATTATCTTACAATGAAATTGCTGCAATAACTGATTTGCCAGTAGGAACAGTGAAAACAGGATTGTTTCGTGCAAAAAACCGTTTGCGAAAGGTCATGTTTGAGCAAAAGGAGATGTTCTGATGACTTCCACCTCTGAAAATGAACAGAAAGCCCATTTCGAATTGGAAGATGCCTTGCAAGCTTACCCAATCATCTCGGCACCTGAAAATTTTTCCGAATCAGTTATGAATAGCATATTGACACCCCTACCCAAACCACAATTCCGACTTTCTTGGATAGATTATGCCTTATCATTTTTTTGTACAAGTATGAATGGCCTGATACTATTATTGTGGCAGCGAATTCCTACACAATGGGTCATGAATATGAGGTTTCAAGCATTTGTCCTGTGGGAACGAAGCACTCGCATTTCATCATTCCATATATTGTTGATAGGATTTGCTCTTGTATTTATTGTGATTTTCTTTCAGAAGTTATTTTTCAGACGGCCGGGATGGATTACTGCCTCTCAATAAGCAGATATAACTATTTAAATAACAGAGGGATGTATCGCTGAATGGGCGGGATTTGCATTGTCGTGTAAAGAAACCCACGAATCCTTTCGTTTCAAATAATCACAAAATTCGCCCTTTCCCTCCAGGGATCTTTGGTGAGATTCGCAATGTCCCCGTTAGGGGGAAACATCGAACCCTTGCGGGTTATATCAACCCTCAATGCACCATTCCCCTACGGGGACCTTTGGCAGGTGTGCTTCGCGAGGGACACGCGCTCCAAATAAAAAAGCCCCAGTAGGAAGGGGCTCTATGGCGGAGAGGGTGGGATTCGAACCCACGAACCCTTGCAGGTTACACACATTCCAGGCGTGCGCGCTAAACCAGACTACGCGACCTCTCCAGTTATATAGCGGCGCGTATTATACCGTATTTTTGGTTGCCGGTCACGATTTAAGCTTGACATTTTGGCTTCTTGGATCGATAGACAATATTGACATGTATGTTGCTTATCCATATTTTCTTCCGCAATATATGCCATAGTATAAAGGAACATTCGGAAAACAACAGCACGATGATGTAACTGGACAATATAGTTTCTTTCAGGTATTATTACGCTCACCTGTGAGCTTGTTCACATGCGCACAACTTAGGCTCTGGAAGCAACCCAAGGGTTCTGCTCCCAAGGTGCGCCCGGATATGAAAATGATCCGGGCAATTGTGTGTAATAAAGGAATACTGTAGCGGTCTGCTACTGAAAACCATTTCACCACATCGGTGTGGAGGCGAAATGTCAGATCTGATCAAACAAATTACCAGAGATTTTCAAAAACAAATAGACGATTTTGAACCGGAAGTTGGTATCAGTGATATTGGTACCGTTTTGGAAGCGGGTGATGGTATTGCCCGAGTAGAAGGTTTGGCAAATGTGCGCTCTCAAGAGTTAGTGCAGTTTGCCAATGGTGTGATGGGAACGGCCTTCAACCTTGAAAAAGATAGCGTTGGTGTGATTATCATGGGTGATTATGCCGAAATTTCCGAAGGCATGACGGTTCACGCTACGGGGCGAATTGCTTCTGTTCCGGTTGGCGATGGCATGATCGGACGCGTGGTCAACGCGTTGGGCGAACCTGTGGATGGTAAGGGGCCGATTGCGTCTTCTGGATATCGCCCAATCGAACGTATTGCCCCTGGCGTAGTACAACGTCAGGATGTGGATACTCCCGTTCAGACCGGCATCAAAGCCATCGATTCGATGATCCCGATTGGCCGTGGTCAGCGTGAGCTAATAATTGGCGACCGCCAGACCGGTAAAACTGCTCTTGCGATTGACACAATAATTAACCAAGTAGGTAAAGACCTGATCTGTATTTACGTGGCAATTGGTCAGAAAAAAGCTGCCGTTGCACGTACGGTCGGATTGCTGGAGCGTTATGGTGCGATGGATCACACCATTGTAGTAATCGCTTCTGCCGATGATTCAGCTGCCCTTCAATATATTGCTCCTTATTCAGGCTGCGCCATGGGTGAAGAATTCATGGAAACAGGCCGTGACGCGCTGGTAATCTATGACGACCTTTCGAAACATGCCTGGGCTTATCGCCAGGTTTCTTTGCTTCTGCGTCGCCCGCCTGGGCGTGAGGCATATCCGGGTGACGTGTTTTATTTGCACTCCCGCCTGTTGGAACGCGCTGCTCGCCTGGCAAATTCCTACGTCATTGTTGACAAGGGCTTTGAAGGCGGAGCATCGGAATCCGATAGCGTAAATAAGCAAGTATATACCGGGCCTGTTGCTCAAGACCAAGCAGGTGAAGCCCTCAATAACATGAAAGATGCAAAGAAATACAAGATTGCCAAAATTGCTGGTACTGGCGGCTCTCTGACTTCTCTGCCGATCATCGAAACACTGCTTGGCGACGTTTCTGCTTACATCCCCACAAACGTTATTTCCATTACGGATGGTCAGATTTATCTAGAGAGTAACCTGTTCAACGCCGGTATTCGCCCGGCAGTAAACGTGGGTATCTCGGTCTCACGCGTAGGTGGTGATGCCCAGACCAAGGCCATGAAACAGGTGGCAGGCCGTCTGCGCCTCGACATGGCGGCGTACCGCGAACTGGCAGCTTTCGCTTTGATGGCATCAGATCTTGATAAAGCTACCCAATCTCAACTTGGCCGTGGTCAACGTATGCAGGAACTCTTGAAGCAGCCACAATATCAGCCCATGGAACTGGAAGAACAAGTTGCGGCGCTTTTGGCTGGCACTACTGGATTTGCAGATGATGTTCCGGTTGAGAAGATGAGTCAATGGCAGGCCGATTTGCTACGCTACATGGCTTCTTCACATCCTGATATCAGTAAGGAAATCATTGCAGAGAAGGCTCTTTCTGATGAATTACGTGAAAAGATGACCAAGGCCTTCGAGACCTTCGCGAGCACTTGGCAGGGATAGAATATGGCTTCCGGAAGAGAAATGCGGATGCGAATCCGCAGCGTAAAAAATATATCGCAGGTAACGCGCGCCCTTGAGGCAGTCAGCGCCAGTAAGGTGCGAAAGGCTGTCACGGCTGTTGAAGCAACGCGCCCCTATGCCACAAAAGCCTGGCAGGTACTAACGCACGTCGCTGCTCAACCCGGACGAGATCAACTACATCCGTTATTAACGGAACGTACCGACATCAAGAATGCCTTAGTAGTCGTTATTACCGGAGATCGTGGCCTGGCAGGTGTATATAACACAAATGTTATTCGCTTTGTTGCCCAGAATTTTGATATTTACAAGGTACCTGTCAAATACATTGCGATTGGTCGCAAAGGGCGTGACCTGCTTATTCGTCGCCGTAAAGAGGTGTTGGCTGATTTCAGCAACCTGCCTGCTGCCCCGTCTTTTGCTGATGTTTCAGCGATAGGCCGTCTGGCAGTGGACTCGTTCCTGAATGGCGAAGTAGATGAAGTTTTGTTGATGTATACTAACTTTTACAGCATGGCGCGTCAGACGGTAGAAATGCAAAAACTGCTACCGTTGGAACTGGAAGCTGAACACGAGCATGTCATTCTCGACCAAACACGCATAACCCCTGCCGCGTATATTTATGAACCCGCCGAGCGCGAGATATTGGACGAAATCATCCCGCGCTTTACAGCTTTGCAGGTATATCAGGCTATTTTAGAGTCGCTGGCTAGCGAACACGCTGCCCGCATGGTAGCCATGCGCAATGCGACCGACAACGCGCATGAACTGGTTGGTGCGCTGCAATTGGCTTACAACAAGGTGCGCCAACAGGCGATCACCAACGATATCTTAGACATTGTGGGCGGCGCTGAAGCGCAGGCTCAGTAAAACTCATTACTGGAGGCACTCATGGCAAATGCAACTGGCCGTGTCGTACAAATTCTAGGCGGTGTAGTAGATGTTGAATTCCCTGAAGGGGATATTCCTGAACTTTTCGAAGCGATTCAGATTGAACGTCCAGACAAAGAAGCGTTGATCCTTGAAGTCCAGAAGCACCTGGGTAAAAACTGGGTCCGCACGCTTTCAATGGACTCAACCGACGGTCTTCAGCGTGATGTACCTGCCGAGGCCACGGGACAGCCCATTCTCGTTCCGGTTGGCGAAGAGACGCTGGGCCGTATCTTTAATGTGTTGGGTCAACCCATTGACAGGGAAGGTGAAGTTAACGCTACTATTCGCTATCCCATCCACCGTCCGGCGCCCCCATTTGACGAACAATCCACACGCGTGGAAGTTTTCGAAACAGGTGTCAAGGTCATTGACTTGATCGCGCCCTTCACAAAGGGTGGTAAAACCGGAATCTTCGGCGGTGCTGGCACTGGTAAGACCGTTATTATTATGGAACTCATTCGTTCGGTAGCGACTGAGCATGAAGGCAACTCGGTATTCGCTGGTGTGGGTGAGCGTACCCGTGAAGGCACACAGCTTTACCGCGAGATGCTTGAATCCGGCGTTATGAAAGATACCGTCATGGTTTACGGTCAGATGAACGAACCTCCGGGCGTTCGTCTGCGCGTAGCACTTTCGGCGCTCTCCATGGCCGAATACTTCCGTGACCAAGGCCGTGACGTGTTGCTCTTCATTGATAATATTTTCCGCTTCACCATGTCTGGTTCAGAAGTGTCGGCGTTGCTTGGGCGAATGCCCTCCGCTGTGGGTTACCAACCTACCCTGGCGACCGAAATGGGCGAATTACAGGAACGCATTACCTCCACGCGTACAGGTTCTGTCACATCGATGCAAGCCATTTACGTGCCCGCGGACGACTACTCCGATCCTGCTCCAGTAGCGACCTTTACTCACCTGGACGCAACCATTGCACTTGAACGCTCGATCGTAGAAAAAGGTATCTATCCGGCTGTCGATCCGCTCACTTCAACTTCCCGAATTCTCGATCCCAATATCGTGGGCGAAGAACATTATTACGTTGCTCGCGAAGTGCAGCGTGTTCTCCAACGCTACAAAGATTTACAAGATATCATCGCCATTCTCGGCATTGACGAATTAAGTGAGGATGACAAGCTGATCGTAGCTCGTGCCCGTAAGATCGAACGCTTCTTCTCGCAGCCGTTCTTCGTAGCCGAACGCTTCACGAACATTTCCGGTCGCTATGTACCGTTAGTTGAGACAGTACGCGGTTTCCGTGAGATCTTGGATGGCAATTGCGATGACCTGCCCGAGCAAGCATTCATGATGGCGGGTACCATTGAGGATGTTCGCGAGAAGGCTGAACAACTCAGTAAGTCTTAATGCTCTTTACGCTGTACAATAAACGTAAGGAATAAATAGATGCCAATTCGATGTGAAATTGTCTCACAGGATCGCACCGTTTTCGAAGGGGATGTAGATATTGTCGTTCTACCCGGATCGGCAGGCGAGATGGGTATTTTGCCTAATCATGCGCCACTTCTGACAACCTTGAACTTCGGTGTTATTAAAGTACGTACAAAAGACGAGGAAGAAGTATTCACGGTAGCTGGCGGTGTGGCCGAAATCCAACCGGATATTGTCACCGTTCTCGCTGATGCTGCAGAAAATATTTTGGAGATCGATCTGGAGCGCGCTGATGCAGCTCGAAAGCGTGCAGAAGAAGTTCTAGAGAAAGGGGCGCCTGCGGACATAGATGCCTATCTGGCTATTGAAGCGGCTTTGCGTCGCTCCAATCTACGCCTTGAGGCTGTCCGCCGTTATAAGAAGGCAAAACGGCCCTCTTACCAGGAAGAAAACTAATACCCAGGCAACATGATTATGATTAGTGGAGATTTCCGTATGAATAGGGAAAATTTATCAATCAAAAGTAGTTCGTCCGGGCACTAGGCAGGCCTTGTGGCAATTTTTTCCAAAGATCTGGGCGTAGACTTGGGCACGATGTTCATCCGTTTGGCCGACAGCACAAAGGTGCTGCTCGAGGAGTCGACCATTGTTGCTATTGAAATTGAGGAACAAAAGATAGTAGCAGTGGGTCAGGAAGCGCTCGACATGGTTGGCCGCGTACCGGAAAATATCGAAGTAGCACGTCCTCTTAAGAACGGGGTCATCGCTGATTACGAGATCACCGAAACTCTGTTAGCCTATCTCTTACGCCGTGTAAGTGGTTCGATGCGCATTTTCCGCCCGCGCGTGATGATATCGGTGCCTTACGGAGTCACTAGCGTTGAGCGCCGCGCGGTTTACGAAGCTGTGATGGAAGCAGGCAGCCGCGAGGCTTTCCTGATCCAGCAATCATTGGCAGCCGCACTCGGAATTGACCTACCTATCAGTTCGCCATCGGGAAACATGGTTATATGCTTAGGTGGCGGCTCAACCGAAGCAGCTGTAATGGCTATGTACGGTATCGTTTCTGCTGAAACATTGCGAGGGGGTGGCCTGGAACTGGATGAGGCCATAATTACTTACGTACGGCGCAAATACGGCGTGATCATTGGTCAGATAACCGCCGAGCAACTTAAAATCCGGATTGGTGCGGCAGTTCCACAGGATATGGAACAAACTATGGAAGTGCAGGGACAAGACCAGGTTACCGGGCTTCCGCGCCCTGTAACGTTGACGACGGGTGAAATTGTCGAAGCCTTGCAGGATCCCCTTAATGATATCGTCGAGACCGGTCGTCGCGTTCTTGAGAAAACTCCCCCAGAACTGGTCGCAGATATCATTGACCGAGGAGTAGCTCTATGTGGTGCTGGTGCATTGTTACGCGGGATCGACAAACTGCTGACGAAATCTTTGGGCATCCCGGCCTACTTGGTGGATAATCCCCTAACCTGCGTAGTTGAAGGCACAGTA
Organism: uncultured Anaerolineaceae bacterium; assembly: GCA_964500655.1. Classification (GTDB taxonomy): domain Bacteria; phylum Chloroflexota; class Anaerolineae; order Anaerolineales; family Villigracilaceae; genus JAABUE01. The sequence continues at coordinate 7,379 of CAZCPP010000140.1, forward strand.
CGTGGTTTGAGTATGTACAATCTCTTACGCCGCAACCTGCCGCAAGTATAAGTGACCCGAATATAAGAAACGGCTTCCGTCTTCTGGAAGCCGTTTTGTAATATTTTAATAGTTGTTAAAGATAATATGTCATGCGCTGCAAGTGCGTAGCCGGGTCAATGTGTTGTATGTGCACGTTTTCTGGCACGTTTAGGCTGATAGGAGCATAATTCAAGATAGCTTTTACACCAGCTTTAACCAGCATATCAGTCACCGTTTGTGCAGCAGAAGCAGGGACAGTGAGCATGGCGACCTGTACACCAGCTTCCTGGATTGCTTCAACCAAATTGGAAGTGTTCTGGACTACAAATTCACCGATTTGCTGCCCTACTTTTTGTTGGTCATTATCAAATACCATAACAATGCGGAAGCCACGATTAACGAATCCTTGATAACGGGCTAAAGCGTGTCCCATATCGCCAGCTCCAACAACAGCTACATCCCATTTTCGGTCGATTTTTAAAATTTCACGCAATTTGTCACTTAAAAACGAGATGCGGTAGCCTGTCCCTTGTTTGCCAAATTCCCCGAACTGAGAAATATCCTTTCGAATCTGAGCTGCAGTAATACCAACATATTCACCTAATTCCTGTGAAGAAGTTGTCTGCATACCTTTTTCAGCCATGTGTTCTAATGCACGGAGGTAAATGGGAAGGCGACCAATAATAATGTCAGGAATTTTATCTGCGTTCATACCAAGCCTCACTAATGGGATAATTTTCATAGACTCTACCATAAAAAAGCATGTTTGTACAATTTAACACAAATATCCTCCCGAAAATATCCAATTCCATCAAATTTTCAAGATACTTGGTGTGTTAGAATTAGGCACTTACTGGAGCCCCTTATGCCCGATATGATAGAAGTTGTCATTGATAGCGTGCGTGTCAGCCTGATGTCGCCGCAGCGAGTAGTTGTCCTTCGCCAGGTAGATGCAGAGCGCTTTGTTCCTATCTGGGTTGGACCATATGAGGCTGAAGCGATCACCGTTGCTTTGCAAGAGATAGAAATGATTCGCCCACTTACTCACGACTTACTCAAGAGCATTTTTGGTACGTTTAATGCCAGGATAAAGCGTGTGGAAATAGTGTCACTGCGCGAGGAGATATTTTTTGGTAACATCGTTGCTGAAGCAAATGGTGAGGATGTTAGTATTGACTCGCGCCCCTCAGATGCTATCGCTCTCGCGGTGCGAGCACATGTTCCTATTTATGTACATCAAAGTGTGCTGGAGGATGCCGGGATCACACCTGAAACGAACATGCAAACAGATGATCCAGACTCGGGGGATGCATCCGTAGTTACAGGGTCTGATGACAGTAGCGAACGTTTGTCAATTTTTGAAGATTTTATCGATCAATTGGATTTAGGCAAACTGGACGATAAGGGGAAATTGGACGACAAAGACAAACCTGATGATACTCCAGACGAAAAAAAAACATGATCCAATTATATGACTGAATATTCTCCCCAAGAAGTCCCCTATGGGGATGATAAATCCACCGCCCCCGCTACGCCCAGCATCCCACACAGCCGAGAAGCCGAAGAAGCAGTCGTAGGGGCGGTGCTAATTAATCCCGAAGTCTATTACGACGTCGCCCAGTTCTTGCAGGCGGACGATTTTTATATCCACCGTCACAAATGGATTTGGGAAGCTTTCACGCGCTTGCATGAACAACGCATCCCGGTCGATATGTTAACCCTCTCGGAAGAGCTGGATCGCGTTGGTCAATTAGCTGAACTGGGTGGCCCGGCTTATCTGACCTCGCTGATCAACCAGGTTCCCTCTTCGCTCAACGCCGAATCATACGGTCGGATTGTGGAGGCGCATGCCATCCGCCGCAAGATGATAAACGCCGCCAACCAGATCGCCTCGCTGGCATATAACGAAGAATCACTGGTTGACACAGTCATGGATGAAGCTGAAAAAGCTGTTTTTAACGTCAGCGAACGGCGGCTCAAACATGATCTTGTGCCTATCTCGTCTGTATTGAGCGAATATTACGATCGCATCGACGACTTGGCAAAACGCTCAGATGAAATTTTCGGCGTCCCGACCGGATTCCTCGACCTGGACAAACTGCTTAGCGGTTTGCAGCCATCTGACTTATTGATTATTGCCGGTCGCCCAGGTCAGGGTAAGTCGGGTTTCTTACTCTCGGTTGCCAAGAACGCTGCGCTGACGCATAAAAAACACGTTGCTATCTTCTCGCTGGAGATGTCAAACGAGCAGGTCGGTCAGCGTTTAATCGCGCAAGAAACCGGTATTGACTCGCAGCGACTGCGAACTGGGAAACTGGCTGAAGAAGAATGGC
>CAZCPP010000141.1:0-9699 GCA_964500655.1 uncultured Anaerolineaceae bacterium
CAATCCTATGGCTTTTCAAAATACCTTGACAAAGTCATAGTATTCGCAGTGACACATCTAACTTTACTTCAAAATCTCCCTCGTTTCCCGGATATCCGCGTGGATCTGCTCCAGCAGTGCCTCCACGCCCTCAAATTTCATCTCATCCCGCAGGCGCCCCACGAATTCCAGTTTCAACTCTTCCCCATACAAATCGCGCGAAAAATCAAGCAGGTGGGCTTCCACGTTGGGCGTCTCTTTATCGGGCGTAAAGGTCGGGTTGATGCCAATATTGACCGCGGCGGGGCGCTTCTGCTCCCCAATCCAGGCCCAGCAGGCATACACCCCAAAGGCCGGAATTACCTTTTCCTTGGAATAATCGATATTGGCCGTGGGGATATTGATCTTACGTCCACGCCCGTCGCCGTGCACCACCGGTCCGCTCAGGGCATAAAAACGACCTAACGACTTAGTGGCATGCGTCATATCCCCATTTTGGACGCGTTGGCGGATCAGGCTGGACGAAAGCACTCCTGTCCCGTTCTTAACCGGGCCGATGGCCTGCACACCGTATCCCAGTTCTTTTCCAAGCTCGCTCAATCGTTCAAAGTCACCTGTGCGGTTGTGGCCTAGAGCAAAGTCATAACCTATCCATAACGAGCGCAGGTCCAGGCGTTTGGAGACTAGGCGCATAAAATCCAATGAAGAGAAATTCGCAAATTCGGGAGTAAACGGCTGGGTGATGACAGCGTCCACGCCCAGTGCCCCCAGCAAGTCCGCGCGTTCATCTGGCATTGTCAGGCATTTCAATTTTTTTCGTTTGCCTAGAACTAAGCCTGGATGCGGCCAAAAAGTAAGCACAACGGCAGGCGCACCGTTACCATGAGCGCCTGCCGTTAATTTCGCCACTATTTCCTGATGCCCGCGATGCACGCCGTCAAAGACACCGATCGTGAGCCAGGAATTTTGTAATGAAATTTCTTCGATAGAACGGTAATAAATCATTGTAGTAACGGCTTCAGCCGTTTAATTGCGACTTATGTCGCTACTACGTAGTTAACCAGATTGGAAGAAAACCTTCTTAGGCTGCCACTCGCGGGAACCTTCTTCTTCGCCTTCCATGCATTGCAGGAGCGCAACCAATTCGCCCTGAGTGCTGATTCCGCGCACCCAACTTTCCAACTCGGTATCGGGCTCAGCCGGGACGCGATGTCCATGGCGTACTTCTTCCACTTCGTCGGGGTCGAGTTCGCGTGCTTCCCAATCAGCTAACGCTTCTGCGGCCGGGATGAGATACTGGTACCAGTCACCGGTATTGAATGCTTCCTGTATTTTACGCAACGGCACTGCATCGCGCAAGGTGAAACGTCCACTCTTGGTTCGGCGCAAACCGACCAGATAGGCACCAGTGCCCAACGTTTCACCCAGGTCATTAGCCAGCGAGCGTACGTAGGTGCCAGAAGAGCAATGTACATCTACCACGACTTCGGGGGGCGCCCATTCGAGCACTTCCAGATGCATAACCTGGATGATGCGCGGTTCCAATTCCACTTCCTGACCTTTGCGAGCCATCTCATAGGCCTTGCGTCCCTTGACCTTGACAGCGGAATATTGCGGCGGGGTTTGTTCGATCTCACCTTCGAAGCCTTTGAGAACCGTTTCAAACTCTTCTTCCGTCACGTTGACGGGGGTCTCTTCGCTGGTGAACTTGCCCTCCGCATCGTAAGTGTCTGTGGAGCTGCCCATGCGAATTATGGCCTGGTAACGTTTATCGGATGCAGATACAAATTCGCTCAAACGCACGGCCGGGCCAACTAAAATAACCAGCACGCCCGAAGCGCGCGGATCGAGTGTTCCTGTATGTCCGGCGCGTCGAATGCCTGTCCCATTTCGGACGGCCTGCACTACGTCGTGTGAGGTCATCCCCACTGGTTTGTCGACCACCAAAACGCCGGATATCGCGTTTTTTACATCTTGACTGTTCATATTTGAATTCCTCCTAAATAATCCCTTTCTGGTCTTAATTATGACACATTTATCTGAATTTGGGTTAAAAACCCAGGATTTCCTTAGTTTTCTTAAGTACTATTGGTTGAATATCACTTAATGCTCCGATGATATCGGCCCCAGCGGCAGCCGCGTGCCCACCACCGCCAAAGTGATTTGCGATCGTTGAAACGTCGATACCCTTTTCCAATGCACGCCAGGATACCTTTACATGATTGTCGTGTTGTTCGACGAAAATCATGCCTACTTTATGCCCGTCGATGACAGAAATCATATTGATCAGGTCGGCATCATCGTTGCCAGGGTATCCACTGGCTGCGCGATCTTCGAGAGCAAGTGTGCTCCAAATAATGCCATTCGATGATTCAAGCCTAGAAAACCCCACTCCCCAATAACGCGCCGCTGGAAGCGAACGGTAGATTAGTCCGCGCATGTAAATTTCCGGCATATCCACGCCGGTATCCATCAGATCCGCGGCCTGGCGCAAGGCCGTAGCGGTCATGTTTGAGGTGCGGAAACCAAGCGTATCGGTGATGATTCCGGTTAGTAAAGCCGCGGCGATCGGTTGGGTGATCTCATAACCCCAGGTCGGTAGGCGATTAGTCAGGATAGCAGCAGTGGCTACTTCCTTCCCTTCGATTAGATTCAATTTACCAAACATCTGATTGGTGATGTGATGGTCAATATTGATATCCGGGGAACCGTGGGTTTCGAATAATTTGCCGACGCGTTTTGAATCCGCACAATCGACGGTGATGAAGAGATCAACCTCTCCACGCGCTTCTTTCTGGACCTGGTCACTGCCCTCCAGGAAACGGAAGCGTGAGGGCACCCCATCAGCTAGCACCATCTGGACGGCTTTGCCCGCATTCTGCAGCGCCAGCCCCAACCCGATCAGCGAACCGATCGCGTCGCCATCCGGCCGGATGTGTGAAGCGATCAATATTTTTTTTGCCCTATCTAGGCGCTCCTTGATTTGGGTATCCATACTGTCGATCATGCTTACTTTGTTACTCTCCCTGATTATTCCCATCTTTCAACTGCGATAGCAGCTTTTCAATTTGATCGGCATTTTCGGGTGTCGGGTCCCAGTGAAAGCGCAGGCGTGGAAAGGAACGTAATTCAACTCTCTTCGCCAATGTCCGGCGCATGAAACCGCTGGCGCTTTTCAAGCCAACCAACACTTCCTTGGAACGTTCCGCTCCTTCGACTGCAGAAACGTAAATATCTGCAAAAGCCATTTCACGGTCTACTCTTACATCTGTAACGAATATTTGCTCCAAGCGCGGGTCACTAATCTCCCGGATCAGCATTTCCGAGAGTTCCTGGCGGATGCGGTCCGCGATACGTTGAAGTCTTATTCCTGAGGGCATGATTCACACTATGGGCGGGAAATTCCCCGCCCACACTGATTTACGAGGTTTCTTCCAAAACATAGCACACAAGCTCGTCACCGACTTCGATATCGTGGAAGTTTTTCAAACCTACTCCACATTCGAATCCGGTACGGATCTCGCGCACAGATTCCTTTTCGTGTTTGAGCGATGCCATGTCGCCTTCGAAGACCAGGTCTTCGCCGCGGAACATGCGTACTTTGGCATTACGTCGCAATTCGCCTTCGCGAACCCGGCACCCGGCAATCTTTCCGATCTTCGAGATTGGAAAGACTTCCAACACTTCGGCCCGACCAATTTCTTTTTCGGTTACTACCGGGTCGAGCATACCTTTTAGGGCTTTCTCGATATCTTCAGTCACGCGGTAGATGATGTCGTACAAGCGGATCGAGATACCTTCTTTTTCAGCCAGCCTACGGGCGGCAACATCCGCCTGTACACTGAAGCCGATCACGATAGCACCCGAGGCCGAGGCCAGCATGATGTCATTTTCACCGATATTCCCGGTTTCTGCATACAACACGTTGACACCAATCTCACCTTCGCCCAGCTTTTTCAATTCCGACTTGATGGGTTCAAGCGAACCTTGCACGTCGGCTTTAATGATTAGGCTCAGTTCTTTGGCTTCACCAGCCTTATAGGCAGCAAACAGCTCTTCCAGAGAAGCTTTTGTGCCAGCCTGGCTCTTTTCCTTCCGTTCTTCAATTCGCTGGTCAACTATCGCACGCGCTTCTTTATCCGTTTTAACCACCCGGAACAGATCGCCTGCGGTGGGAACATCATGTAAACCGAGAACACCCACCGGTGTGGATGGGCCAACTTCTTCAACGGGCTTGCCCCGGAAATCGAACAGGGCACGTAAACGCCCATAGGTAGTGCCAGCAACCACAATGTCGCTGGAGTGAAGCGTCCCGTTCTGGACCAGTAAAGTTGCTACCGTGCCTTTTTTCTTATCAACTTCAGCTTCGATGATCGTTCCGAGGACGCTGCCTTCGGGGTTGGCGCGGATATTGGTGCTGTCAGCCACCAACAGAATAGCCTCCAACAAATCGTCAATGCCTTCTTTCTGCTTGGCAGATACCGGAATAATCATTATGTTGCCGCCCCAATCATCAGGAACAAGATCCTGCTCAGCCAGTTGCTTCTTGACATTTTCCGGGTTGGCATTAGCTTTGTCAATCTTGTTGAGCGCCACAACAATGGGCACCTGCGCTGCTTTAGCATGTGCAATGGCTTCTTTGGTCTGTGGCATGACTCCATCGTCCGCCGCAACAACCAAAATGACAATATCGGCGCCCTGTGCACCGCGCGCACGCATAGCCGTAAATGCCGCATGGCCGGGTGTATCCAAGAATGAGATCGTGCGTTCCTTCATCTCAACTTGATAGGCGCTGATGTGCTGGGTGATACCACCCGCCTCACCATCCGCCACGTTCGTTTCACGTATGGCATCCAGCAAGGTGGTTTTTCCATGATCCACGTGCCCGAGAATAGTTACCACCGGGGCACGATCAACGAGCTTGGATTCATCCTCATCGGCGATTAACTGACGCCAGAGCGGAATTTCGCTAACATCTTCCTTGATTTCTTCTTCGAGCTCTTGCACGACAGCATCAAATCCATATTCGGCTACTACTATTGCTGCAGTATCAAAATCCACTGCTTGATTAATGGTCGCCATTACACCATTGCTCATCAATTTTTTTATGACGTCAATTGGGCTCTGTTCAATCATTTGTGCCAGATCACGAATCACGATACTGGCAGGGAGTTCAAGTTTCTTCTCGTTTTCGCTCATATGCCACCTCCTGGTAGTTTACGCATAAATGCTTCGCCCCCCAACTTGCGAAGCCAGACCCGGTCTGCGGGAAAAGCGCCACGTGAGCAAAAGTTAATTGATCACATGGCCGTATTTCCATCCGCGCTCATTTCACCGGACTCTTCAGGTAACGTCTCCAGGTATGCCTGAAAACGCTCTCGTTCTTCAGGGGCCAACTCTGTTTTCAATGCGCGTGCCAACGCACCTTTCAAACCTTGCTCCCAACAGGAACGCCGGTTATGCAAATATGCACCACGCCCGGCTAGTTTTCCCGTTGAGTCAACCTGCACCCCTTCAGGCGAACGGACGATGCGAATGAGCTGACGTTTTAGCATTACCGTGCGACAACCTACACAGGTTCGCTGCGGGATATGTTTTACGCGTTGAGCCGTTTTCTTAGCCACCTTCTCCAATCCCCCCTCTCCTTAATGGAGAGGGTCGGGGTGAGGGTTTTTTACCAATCATCGCCGAAGTCATCATCGCCACGTTTGTGTTTTTTTCGTGCGACAACTTCACCAAGTTCCTCGTCGTATTCAATTTCGACGTGCTTCTTCTTTTTCTTCTTACCCTTCTTCTCATCTGGCTGTTCTTCTTCTTCGCTTTCCTCGACTCGCCCGGTCTGGAACATTTCCTTCAGAGCAAACAATTCATCCAACGAAACATCATCTTTGACAACGTCAGAATCTTCAGTGAGTTCTTCCTCATCCCTCTTCCCGGGTTCCTTCTCTCCAACTTTTTCTTCAACCGCTATTTCGGTAACCCCTTCATCAATCGTTTCAGCTTGTACTTCCATCTGCTCAACTGTCTCAGCAGTTGCCTCGGCTTCTGATACCTCTTCAGCGATAGGAACTTCTTCAGCAGCGACTTCGTCTTCAGGCTCGGGTTCAGGTTCTGGTTCAGGTTCGGGGAAAGTCAATCCGGCCAAGGTTTCTTCGATATTTTCAATCGCTTTAGGGCCAATGCCCGCCAATCCCAACACCTTATCTGGATCCACTTTCATAGAAAGGATCAAACCACCAACTGTTTCATATTCGGCTTCGGTCAAAATATTTAGGATGTGCTCTTTCAAACCAGCATCAAATATCGACATATCAAAAGCCGTGACCGGAATTTCAGCTCGAGCAGCTGCTACGCGTTCTTCTTCCTCACGGGCTGCTTCTTCTTGGATCTGGATAGTGCGTTGTTCAACGCGGTCCACAAATTGGGAAAGCTGTGTGTACTCTTCTGGCGTAACCGGGCGGCCTTCAGATTTCTTGGTTAAGATAACTTCAATAGCAGGAATGGTCTCGACCACGGTCGGGAGTAGCTCTGCCAGTTCAGCATCCGTTTGCATTTTCTGTACAGAATCGCCGGCTGCTTCAACCAGTGACTTGATGTCGATACGCCAACCGGTCAGCTTAGCTGCCAGACGGGCATTTTGCCCATCGCGACCAATCGCCAGACTCAACTGATCTTCCTGCACAACAACGGTCGCTGTGCGGCCAGAGTCGGATGTTTCGGAGAGAAAGACCCCATTGACTCGTGCCGGGCTGATAGCTTTGGATATATAAACCACAGGGTCCGGGTCCCATTGAATGATGTCAATTTTCTCATCATGCAATTCTTTGACAATAGCTTGAATGCGCACACCTTTGATGCCTACGCAAGCACCGACCGGGTCGACACCTGGTTGGGTTGCCATTACAGCTACTTTTGCGCGTTGGCCTGGTTCACGGGAAATCGCCCGGATTTCCACAACACCGTGATAAATTTCAGGAACTTCATTTTCTAGCAAGCGACGCAGAAATTTGCGGTGCGAGCGCGACAGAATAATCTGCGGTCCACGTGAACCATCTTTTACTTCCAACACCACCGCGCGGACGCGGTCATGCAACCGGAAGCGCTCGCGGGGAATGCGCTGGTTGGCAGGCATAATGCCTTCGGCCTTCATATCCAGCCCCACTGTCGTCGATTGCGCGTTACTGGCTTGCACCACACCGCTGACGATCTCACCGGATTGTTTGTCGAAGTACTCCATTTGTGCAGCACGTTCCGCCTCACGAATGCGTTGCTGAATGACTTGTCGCGCAGTCTGTGCAGCCACACGACCGAAATCTGCGGGCGTAGTTTCAACGATGGCCATATCATTCAATTGCACATCAGGGTTTTCTTTGAGGGCTTCTTCCAGCGTCACCTCGGTGCGCTCATCCACCACTTCATCTACTACTTCCTTTTCAGCGTAAATCTGGATCTGCCCGGTATCAGAGTCAATTCTGGCTTCCACATGCTGTGCACTGGAGGCATTAACAGCCCGCCGATAGGCCGAAACCATAGCAGACTCAATTGCACCCAGGATGATCTCCTTGGGCAGTTGTTTATCTTCCAGTACTTCGTTGAAAGCCAGGGCGAATTCGTTCTTCGACATACTTCTTGCTCCGTTAAGTTCGTAACAAGCAGAAAAGTGGGGGTTGCCCACTTTTCGACGCGTGCGATATTGGTACTTCTTGCAAGGGAAATTCTAGCACATCCACGATAAACGTGCAAGGTTTTGCAGATATAATACCGCCCATGACCGAACGGGATATGGATAAAGCCGCATTGCGGGGTGAACCCTCTTACGTCTGGCGGGAGGGACAACAACGCCGCCTGGAAATGATCGTCAAAGCCGCTGGTGAACGTATTCGTGGACAAATATTAGAAAACGGTTGTGGTGTGGGAATGTACGTTGAGTACCTGATATCGTTTGGCGGGGAAGTTATCGGCCTGGAATATGATTTTGAAAGGGCAGCAGAAGCCGGGTCACGTGCGAAGCGTATTTTAAACGCAGCCGGTGAAGCACTCCCGCTTCCATCCAGCACCTTCGACCTGATTTTGAGTCACGAAGTTCTCGAGCATGTTCAGGACGATGTTCAGGCCGTGCGTGAGATGGTTCGTGTACTCCGAAATTCCGACCCTGAATCGGGGAAGCCCGGCGGGCGGGTTGTCATCTTCGTTCCCAACCGCGGTTATCCCTTTGAGACACATGGTATCTACTGGATGGGGCAATACAAATTCGGCAATTTCCCGCTGGTCAACTACCTACCGCGGGCCTGGCGCGATAAACTCGCACCCCACGTAAGGGTATATTCAAAGCGGGATCTGATAATTCTATTTGATAGTTTGCCCGTGAAACTTATTGAGCGCAGAGTAATTTTCGGTGCGTATGACAACCTGATCGCCCGTTTTGGAATCTTTGGGAAGGTAGTACGAGCAATTCTGCAATTCCTGGAAAAGACACCCTTGAGAGGGTTAGGGCTGTCGCATTTTTGGGTAGTGGAGAAAGTATAGCATTTGCCGATCCCCAAAAGAACCAAACCAGGCATTGAATAGCGCTAGGCCAGTGTTTATGAGATTGTATTAAATGTAGAGCAAATGTATAAGCCCTGATAAAGGAAGTATGTCACTTGTCTAGTCAGGGAAAATGGTGGATAATTAGGGTCAATACTTCCGCAGCATGGGAGGGCATTGTGCAGGCAAAGGTTTTTAGGAAACAATCAAAATGGCGCAAACTTGGGCTGGTGTTAGTCGTATTGATGTTTTTGGTTGTATCACTGAGCCAGAGAGCAGTCGCTGCAAAGTGCTCGCGCCGCTGGGATTGCGGGGACAAGGAATGCTGCCACGCTGGAGAATGCCTGTCAAAGCGTGATCCACGCTGCAAAGGTGGCACTCCGACCTTTCCACCCACCATCTCTGCTTCACTTATCTGTTCGCTATGGGGTAACGCTGGTTGGTGCACTGGTGTTGAAACCCTGGACCTGAACGCCACCGAACCACAGGGGAATACTGTATTGATCTCAGGCGATATAAGTGGCAATCCCTTTGCCTGCCCAAGTGGGGCAGGATCTGCCAGTTGCTCCGTCCCGTTGCCAGAAGGTTCTGGGGTTGCGAATTTCACCGCCACGTCCACAACTGGCAAATCTGCTTCTGGCTCTACAAGCTATTATCTTGACACAGTCCAACCCCAGATCAACGGTACGCTGACCGGGACTGCAGGATCGAACGGTTGGTATATCTCCCCGGTGGATGTGAGCGCCTCCGCTTCGGACCCTTCACCGGGTTCTGGCATCGCAACTTTCAACTATAACTTAAACGGTGGTGGTTGGTCCAACTTCTCAGGGACTCTGAATCTCACCGACGGCGTGCACAGCCTGAGCCTACAAGCTTAGCATCGGACAAAAGTCTTCCCAAAATGAACAGGAACCTCTACATTCAAGGTAGTATAGTCAACTCCTTGAAAGCGAGGTTCCTATGTACAAGTTTATGCGAATATTGGAATTTGCCAAGCCCCTATTTGGGAGTGAGCAAAGCGCAAAGAAGGCCAGTCAAATCATGGAAAGCATTCTTGTATCCCAATCGCCGCGGATCAGTGATATTGCGGATAAAATGGACGGCAACTACGAATCCAATTACAAGAAAGTACAACGCTTTTTGCCTTCTTTGGGATTTCGCGTGGAGAGGCCATATATGGGGGTACGCTGATTA
>CAZCPP010000142.1:0-9688 GCA_964500655.1 uncultured Anaerolineaceae bacterium
TTCTTTTTCCTTTTCTTGTATATGTTTTTAAAGTTCTTTCCGATAATTACTTAACTGGGGTTGCATATGATCTTCAAGCTTAAGAAACCGGAATCAACGTTATAAGGAGATTTAATCGGATGAACATGAACAATGTTAGAACATCAAATCCAAACTGGAATACCCTCTACAAAATTGGTGGGATAGCTGCCTTGATTTCGGTAATCGTCATGCTATCGGAGATATTCATCACGCTATTGCCGGGCGGCGGAGCGACAGGGCCTGATACCAACACAGTTTTTGATTGGTTTGTGCTCTTTCAGAATAATCCGTTAATGGGGCTTCGAAACCTAGGGTTAATTAATATGATTGCAACGACACTCGGGATTCCGGTGATTTTTGCCCTGTATATCGCCCATCGCAATGTGGACCATGGATATGCTGCACTGTCTGTAATTCTGTCAATTGTTGGAACAACAATCTACTTAGCAAACAATACGGCCTTTCCTATGTTGACGCTCAGTGGAAAATATGCTGCCGCTACAACAGATACAGGAAGAATGATGTTGGCAGCCGCTGGAGAAGCTTTGCTGGCTCAAGCCGAAAGCCACACACCTGGAACCTTTGTGGGATTCTTTTATGCGGAGATATCCAGCATTTTGATTTCTATTGTTATGTTGCGAAACCAGATTTTTAGCAAACTAACTGCAATTGCGGGGATCTTGGGTTTTGGACTTTTATTCATCTTCGAAGTTTTATCATCCTTTGTTCCGCCCTTGTTTAATGTAGCCATGATATTTGCAGTTATTGGCGGGCTATCAAGCATCACTTGGTATGCGTTGATCTCCCGTAGGCTCATTCAGTTAGGAAATCTCGATAAATAACAATAAATTTAGGAAAAATCTCACAACAATAATTGCGAGGCTTTGCTTATTCGACGCACTCTTCCAATTCTCTGGCAGCTAGCTCAACGAGATCGTTAGGCGATTCCACCAGCGGTGGTCGAACAGGCCAGCGTGGAAAGTTGTGTAACCGAGCAGCTAAAGCCTTGAGCATAGGTGGGAAGGGTAAGTATTGTTCCAGTACGTGTCGTTGTGCAGTCACGCAGGCTTGGGTTTCCGAAAGGTCATCACTTTTTTCAAATCCATCGTAGATAGCGCGCAAACCTGTTGAGATCAGGTTGGCAGGTGCGGTAATACAACCAGCAGAATTGTTTTGCAGGGCCATCGAAAAGTACGAATCCGTACCGGTAAAGACAGCCAGGTCACTGCCGAAAGTCGTTCCGAGCACGTTTGCAAACCCTGGGTCATGGGACGAATCTTTAATGCCAGCGAACTGCACAGGGAATGCATCTTTGAGTTGCTTGAGCAGGTTGCGGGTAAAACCAATCCCGGCCACACCAGGGAAATGGTAACCCAGCAAATACCCATCTGATGGAACGGCTTTTTGAATGACCTGCTCGAACCAGTTGAACAGTCCGTTGTCACTGGCAGAGCGAAAATAATAAGGCGGCAGGACCACCACACCGTCATAGCCCAGGTCGAAGGCGGTTTTGGTCAAGTCGATCGTTTCTTGTAAACTGGGGGTCCCAGTCCCAGCCAGCAGGCGGAAATCTGGGTTTGTTTCACGAACGCGTAACGCAGCTTTCCAGACCAACTTACGCTCCTCGGAAGAGAAGGAGGGGCCTTCACCTGTTGTACCGAAAATCAACGCACCATGACAGCCCCGGTTAGCCAAGAAGGACAAATATGCGGGAACAGGTTCAGGGTCTGGGGTGGAATCAGGCTTGAGCGGGGTAATCGCGGCGGCGTATACACCAAATAATGAGTTTGTTGTCATCAGGAATCTACTCCTTCGATAAATTCGCGCGCCGCTTCGTCAGGCGGTTGAAGTGGTTGTCCACTATTTTCAGCTAAATAGTGCTGGTGGTCAAGTATCCACAAGTACATATCACCTTCTGTATTCCTTGAAAACCTTTTCAATATTTTACTACCTCGGATGATATCAACAATTGGTTGTAGACAGTTTCATACCGGCGTGTGATTGCTGGGCTGACCGGAAATCACCGACTAAACTTTGTGTTGAAAAGCACGAAAGCGTGCCCGGCTGTAATCAGCGCGACTACGAGAGGTGAGCAGGTCATTCATCAATAATCTCAATCACTTTATAAGGGAAGATGTTCATGACTGTAGAGTTCCCAACTTTTGTTACAGAATCTTCTAGATTGTGACGAAAAAAATGGGTGTGTCCGTGAAGCAAGTAGCGTGGACTAACTTTACGCATCAGGTGATTGAGCGCCTTGAGTCCCTGGCGTGCAAGGGTATCGTCATCATGGATTTTGAAGGGCGGGGAATGGGTGATCAGAATATCCAACCTTCTGCTGTTCCCTACTTGTCCAAATAGAATTCGCAATAATAATATAAATGCTCTCAAAAAAGCTTGCACCTGTGTGTATTGATTAACCCCATCCGGGCGATAACGGATGCTGCCCCCCAGACCGGCCAGAAAAAGCCTTTTTACGGTAGCAATTTTCAAGTCCAAATTTGAGCCGCCTTCAGCATATGAGAGTGGATTGCGGGTGTTAAACGCAGGGTCATGATTTCCAGGCACATATAATAACGGGACATTGAGCATTGAGACAAGGTATTCCAGATAATTGTATGGCAAATCCCCACAACCAAGGATCAAGTCCACATCACGGAAATATCCATTTGCAGCAAGAGGATGGATACGTTCCACAACCTGGTCACTTACAGCCAGCACCTTGCTCATAATTGCTGTTCATTTTGCCGCAGAACAGCTTTCTAGGCAAGGGGGAATTTACATAATTGGGTAATCTAAATTTGGCAGGTATCAGGGTAACAGTTGCCAAACCTATCAGTGCCTACTATAATAAACAAATGCGATGTTAGCGAATTGCAAGAAGGTAATGCATCCGTTATTTTACAGGAGTTATTCTCTGGAAACACAACAAATTGAACCTCCGGAAAACAATGACGAGAAAGTAGCCCCTCGAAGACAACTCGAATCGGGTGCTACCCTGCTCGAACGTTACCTGATCCAGGATGTGATTGGGGTTGGGGGGATGGGTTCTGTTTACCGAGCTCGTGACCTGCACTTTCCCAATGTTGTAAAACTGGTGGCGGTTAAAGAGATGATCAATACCGCGCCAGATCCGGTCGTGCGTCAAACTATCGTGCAGAATTTTGAGCGTGAAGCTAACCTGTTGGCTACACTCAACCACCCGGCTATCCCACGCATCTACGATTATTTCTCAGAAGAAAACCGTTCTTACCTGGTACTTGAATATATTCATGGCAAAGATCTCGAAGCGGTCATCAGCGAAACTGATGGGTTTCTAACGGAAGAACAGGTCTTAACCTGGGCCATCGAGTTATGTGATGTGCTTGCCTTTTTGCATGGTCATAAACCTGATCCAATCATCTTCCGTGACATGAAACCTTCGAATGTGATGATCGATCACAACGGCGATGTAAAGCTGGTTGACTTTGGTATCGCAAAAACTTTCCAAGCCGGACAAAAAGGGACAATGATCGGTACTGAGGGATATTCTCCGCCCGAGCAATATCGCGGCGAGGCCACCCCTCTGGCTGATTTGTATGCACTGGGCGCCACCTTGCACCACGCTTTGTCTCGTCGCGATCCGCGTATGGAACCACCTTTCTCCTTTGAAGAGCGCCCCATCCGTAAGATAAATCCTGGAATTTCCTCTGAACTGGAAACGGTTATTTCTACTTCACTGGCATACAACCCTGAAGATCGATTTCCCACGATAGCTGAAATGAAAGACTCCTTGCTCACTGCTGCACAAAAGACTGGTCTACTATCGAAAGTGACGACATCCATCAGCCAAGGGAATGGGATTAAACCCTTGTGGACGTTCAAATGTGAAGATGAAATTCGCGGAACACCTTTAAATTATCAAAACACGATTTTTATAGGTTGTTATGATAACAATTTATATGCCATTAATGCAAGCGATGGGGAGTTCTTATGGAAATACCCTACAGATGGTGGAATTGTTTCCAAGCCCATGGCATATGAAGACAACATCTTTTTTGGCTCTGAAGATCACCGCTTACATGTGATCAGCGCTCGGTCTGGCAAAGTAGTGTGGACGTATTTTACAGATGGCCCAATACGATCTTCCGTACGCATTGCTGAGGGGCATGCGTTTTTGGGTTCGGACGATCAGAGTTTACATGCGGTCAATGTAAATTCAGGTCGTTCTGTTTGGAAATTTGACACCTCGGGTCCGGTCCGCTCAACCCCTTACATTGCAAACGATTTAGTATATGTTGGCAATGAACAAGGTGATTTTTTTGCAGTTGACTTTCGGGGGGAGTTAAAATGGCATTTCCGTGCTAAACGAGGCATTACTTCATCCCCCACAATCAGCGGTCAAATGATAATATTTAGTTCTCTTGACTCAACGCTTTACGCCCTGGATCAACTCAATGGCTTTGTTACCTGGCGCTTTCGACTGGGCAAAGGCTCCATATCTTCTCCATATATAATGGATGATATGGCATTTGTTGGTGCAGCAGATGGGTTCATTTATGCTGTTGAAGCAAAAACATCAAAAGAGCTTTGGCGTTTCCGTACCGAACATCAAGTAAGCAGTTCGCCTGTTATCTACAAAGATTCTCTCTATTGCGGTTCTGTGGATGGCTTCTTGTATTGTCTGGAATATCGTACTGGTCGCTTGCGCTGGAAATTTGGGACTGAAGGTCAAATAATTGGATCACCGCTAGTATTTGATGATATTGTCTACGTCGGTTCAACTGACAAACAAGTTTACGCGTTGCTGGCCTGAGAAGGAGATATGATTGTGATGAAATTTTTCCGCAAATTATTCGGTGGTGGGAAAACTGCTCAGAGATCAGAAAATGCTACCACAGCCCCTCTCACCGATCAACAAGTTCAATCGATTCTACAAGGTCCCAAAGCACAGTACGGTTTACAGCAGTTAGTGGCTGCTTCAGGACAATCGGTTGGCAAGCAACGCGAGCTAAATGAAGATAGCCTTTTAGCGATGACAATGACACTGGCAGGCAACTCAGGTAGCTTGCCCTTTGGTTTGTACATCGTCGCAGACGGGATGGGTGGCCACCAATTTGGGGAAGTTGCCAGTAATGCGGCCGTCCGTGTTGTTGCCAATCACGTAATGAAAAAATTTGACCCATACCTGTTCGCACTCAAGCCGTCCCAACCGAATGAATCTCTGCAAGAGATCATGCAGATTGCTGTTAGAGACGCACAAAAAACCATACAAACCGAAGCACCTAGCAGCGGCACTACACTGACTGCCGCATTGGTGCTTGGCCAACAGGTAACCATTGCCCACGTTGGTGATAGCCGCGCATACCACATCCATTCTGATGGGCGAACCGAAGTGGTTACCCGTGACCATTCTCTGGTAAAGCGTCTGGAAGAACTTGGGCATATTAGCTCTGATGAAGCTGAAAATTACCCGCATCGCAATGTACTTTACCGTGCGCTTGGACAGGGCGAAATTCTTGAAGCTGATGTTTTTACGATTACATTTCCACCAAACGGTTATTTGATGCTGTGCAGCGATGGCTTATGGGGCGTAGTTGCTGATCAAGATATGGTTCGGATGATCAAAGATGCACCCACCTTACGACGAGCGTGCCAAAATTTGGTCGAAGCGGCAAATATTGCCGGTGGACCAGATAATATCAGTGTCATTCTTGCACAATTGATTGGATAAGATGCCGAAAACCCCGGATCTATACGCTCTCCTCGGAGTATCTCGTAGTGCAACAAAAGAAGAGATCAAGCGCGCTTACCTTGAAGCTGCGCAACGTTTGCATCCGGATAAAAATGTAGCAGCAGGTGAAACTGAGATATTCCTAGATGTTCAGCAGGCATACGAAACATTATCCAATCCAAAACGTCGCAGAGAATATGATGCCAGCCTACCTCCAGAAGAAAAACCATCATTACCTGTAAGCTATAAAGTGTTTTACAGTCGCCCTAACCTGGTTCGCTCGGATGAAGCGCAGATTCTATACACGCTCCTGGAAATTTCACCCCAGGAAAACTCAAATGAAATTCCGGCTCCTCCTCTGAATGTAACCCTGGTACTTGATTGTTCTACTTCTATGAAGGGTGAGAAGATGGATGTGTTAAAAAGCGCTGCAATTACTGTCATGCAAAAAATGCGCTCACAAGATATCTTCAGCGTTGTTACTTTCAGTGATCGCGCAGATGTACTCATTCCCGCATCATATTCCCGCGACTCAAGGAAACTTGAGTCGCAAATTAATATGTTGCAACCTTCAGGTGGTACCGAAATATTTCAAGGCCTGCAAGCTGCTTTCAAAGAAATCAATCACAATGCGAGTACAGGGCGTATTGATCACATTATTTTGCTAACCGATGGGCATACCTATGGAGATGACAAGGAATGCATTGAACTAGCAGGAAAGGCTGCAAAGCAAGGTGTTGGGATCAGCGCGATGGGGATTGGGAAGGAATGGAATGACGACTTCCTAGACACACTTGCCAGCCACACAGGTGGAAATAGCCGTTACATCTCCCGTGCCAAGGATATTCAAAGGTTTCTGGTAGAAAAATTTGACTCGCTGGCGCGTATCTTGGCTGACAATGTCATTCTGGAATATAAAACTCCATCTGGGGTCGAGATGGCCTACGCGTTTCGGACTCAGCCTGAAACTGGTCCCTTACCAATAGAAGATGCCATCCACCTTGGACCTGTTTTGCAAGATACAAAATTGAATATTCTATTTGAATATAGAATCGATCCATCTGGTTCAAAACAGGATGTGGTTTCGTTGCTTCAAGGCACCCTCAAGCTTTCCATCGCAGCCATGCCAACTCCCATTCAACCACTGAAAATCGAATTTTCGCGTGCTGTGAAAAAAGAAGCTGGAGCAGAACCCCCCTCACCAGCAATTATTCAAGCCCTTGGAAATCTAACTTTGTATCGCATGCAAGAAAAAGCACATCGAGAAGTAGAGCAAGGTCATTACGAGCTTGCTGCCCAGCACATGAAACAGCTTGCTACAAATTTACTCTCACATGGCGAACACAGTTTGGCACGGACTGCCGTGATAGAAGCCGAAAATATTGAAAAAATGCAAGCATTTTCCGAAGAAGGAAGCAAAAAGATTAAATATGGGACGCGGGGTCTCATAATGCCAAGTACTTAGGAACTGTCAGCATGATTATTTGCCCTAATTGTAAACATGAAAACCTGGATGGGACTGTTTTTTGTACTGACTGTGCTACGCCTCTGAGGCAGACCGATGAAATAGTCACACAAAACATTTCCGAAGAAGAGCGGGAACAACTTGCAATAGCAAGTAAAATGACCCAAGAAATTTCAACAGATCTGGATACTTGGGCATCTTTGCATTTGCTGGAAAGTGGGCAAATATTAACTCTCGCTGATCGCAAAGAATTTACACTGGGTCGTGTAAGCGATGCCCAACCGATCATGCCAGATATCGACCTCACACCTTATCAAGCTTATGCTTGTGGCGTCTCGCGTCTCCATGCCGTTCTGAGACGAGAAGGCAAAGATGTGTTTATAAAAGATCTTGGTTCGTCGAATGGTACGTATTTGAATGGAGAGCGGTTGCAGCCAAATTCAGACCATCCTCTCAATCATGGGGATATGCTATTTCTCGGAAAGTTGAAATTACAGATTCTCCTCAAACTCCCTTAAGAAAGTAAGGTGCCCATGACACACTCTATTATCTTACATATAGCTGGTGAGCAATCGGTTATCGGTGAAGTAGAAGAACTACCCAAGCCTACTGATTCATTGATCACAGTACAAAATCCGCGCCTAAAGGATGGAAAAGAACTGCATTACCTGGAACATGATGTCGTACAGGTAATTTGGCCGATAAGTAAAATTTCATTAATTGAAGTGTTGGAGAGCGAGGGCGAAGACCGCATTATTGGCTTCGTAAGAGAGTAAGTACATGTCTGATAATTTCGAACGCCGCCGAATATTAGTAGTGGATGATGAAGAGCGCATGGTGCGCTTTATCCGTATGAATCTGGAGCACGATGGTTTTGAAGTCAGTGAGGCTTTTAATGGGAAAGAAGCTATTCAAAAAATACGTGATGTGACTCCTGACTTAATTCTGCTTGATGTGATGATGCCTGATTTGGATGGTTTCGAAGTGTTGGAGGTCGTCCGCGAGGTGAGTACTGTGCCCGTTATCATGCTGACAGCCAAGGGCGAGGAGGATGACCGTGTGCGTGGCTTGGAACTGGGCGCTGACGACTACGTTACCAAGCCATTCAGTCCACGCGAATTGGTCAGCCGTGTGAAAGCGGTACTTCGGCGAACAGAAGGCGCCAGCGGCTCAATGCACGGTCTGATCGAGGTGGATGAACGCCTGAAAATCGACTTTGATCGCCGCGAGATTTGGCTGGAAGGTAAGTTGGTTAAGCTACGTCCTACCGAATATCGCATGCTCTACCATCTGGTGCAAAATGCTGGCTGGGTAGTTACCCACGATCAATTGCTGACCAAGGTTTGGGGGTACGAATACCGCGATGAACCGCATTATGTGCGCCTATATATCAATTATCTGCGCCAAAAATTGGAAGCCCAACCTTCTGAGCCTAAATACATCCTCACCGAACGAGGTGTGGGCTACCGGTTTATAGATTTCAGGCGCGAAAAAGCAGAAGAAAAATAACAAACGGGAATCCCCTTTCGGGAATGATATTGGCTCAAAGTCAAGTTTGAAGCGACCAGGGTGTGCCTTGCAGAGTTGTAAAGCACACCCTGTTTTTGACACCCTTGTCAGGCCTCTTTGTCTAGACTATACTTTGCATCCGAGCATCCTGGAGGCAAAATTTTAATGGCAAAACAAAGAATAATATTGGTGGATGACCATGAGGTTGTCCGCCTGGGATTGAAGTCGCTTCTGGAGCGTCACCCGCAGTTTGAAGTTGTTGGAGAAGCGGGTTCAGTTCGTGATACGATGGAGCAAGTGGCTGCTCTTGAGCCAGATGTCGTCGTGATGGATATTCGCTTGCCAGGCACATCGGGGATCGAAGCTTGTGAACAGATTGTTGAGAAGTATCCAGACATCAAAGTGATCATGCTGACCTCCTATGCTGAGGATGAGATGCTCTTTTCGGCTATTCGGGCTGGGGCATCTGGATATGTACTCAAACAAATCGCCAGCGAGGAATTGGTTAAAGCTATCGAAGCTGTAGGACGTGGCGAAGCGCTACTCGACCCAGCTGTGACACAGCGTGTGTTCCAGGAAGTACGCCGAGCGGTGAGGGAGGAGGAGGCATCAGCTTTTGCTCACCTGAGCCAACAGGAAAAACATGTATTGTTACTGGTTTCGGAGGGTAAGACCAACCGTGAGATCGCGAAAAACCTGTTTTTAGGGGAAGGCACAGTGCGCAACTACGTTAGCAGCATCCTCTCGAAACTGAGCGTCAATAACCGTGCAGAGGCTGCCGCGTATGCGGTGGAACATAACCTGCGCGAATATATTTCCACTTAACTGACAAAGACCTGCGCGACGCGCAGGTCTTTTTTCGCTTTGCAGGGGGACCATTGTTAGCCGATATGATCTGGGTCAAATTTACCACCTAGGCTTGCTACCAGTTTATTGTCTGTAAATAGGGTCTAAAACCCCTGCCTTTCAGGCAGGCCGTT